>NZ_JAQREI010000027.1:0-34748 GCF_028599215.1 Pseudoalteromonas sp. Angola-30 | reverse complement strand
CGACTCACTAAGTGGTTTGCTTGCCTCGCTAAGCGTTGCCTGCTCTGCCGTCTCAGTGGGGTCGCATTATAGGGAGATCCGAAAACAGATCAACCCTTTTTTGAAGAAAACTTGAAATAAATGACTGTTCGCTGAGTATTTGAGCTAAATGCGCTAAAAACACAACATAACTAGCACTTTATTAACATTTTAGGTGTATTAATTGGTTTATATAGAGGGTTTACTGAAATAACTTTATATACAAACTAGCACCCCACACGATCGTAAGGATCATTAATGAGAGTGTTACCGCTGCAGATCCCATATCTTTCGCACGCCCCGATAATACATGGCGCTCTGTACTTACGCGATCAGTGAGCGCTTCTATTGCTGAATTAAGTAATTCCACAATCAATATGATCAGTAATGTACTTACTAACAATGCCCAATGTAATACCGATGAAGCTAGCCAAAAAGAAATGGGTAGCAAAATAATGCTAAGTAGCAACTCTTGCCTAAAAGCAGCTTCTTCTATAAAGGCCGCTTTAAAACCAAGGTACGAACAATACGTTGCTTTAAATATACGCTTTATACCAAGGCCGTTAGGTTTAAATACATCTTTCATTATTAGCTCTATTTACTGTGGTCAAAATAAAGCCCCGCAATTGCGAGGCTTTTTTTAGTTAGGCAATACCGTATTGATCTCGGTATGCTTTAACTGATGCTAAATGCTCGTCCATTGTACCTTGGCTCTCAAGGTAGCTAATAAGATCAGCTAATTTTACAATAGAGATCACTTTGGTATTAAAGTCGCGCTCAACCTCTTGAATAGCTGAAAGCTCAGCTTTGCCTTTTTCTTGGCGATCAAGTGCTATTAGTACACCACTTAGGTCTGCGCCGTTATCGGCAATGATTTCCATAGATTCACGAATTGCAGTGCCTGCGGTGATCACATCATCCACCAGCATAATTTTGCCCGTTAATGCAGAACCTACTAATGTACCACCCTCACCATGTGCTTTTTTCTCTTTACGGTTAAAGCAATAAGGTACATCTTTATCATGGTGATCTGCCAGCGCTACTGCGGTAGTGGTTGCAATAGGAATACCTTTATAAGCTGGGCCAAATAAAACGTCGTATTCTATTGCGGCGTCTTCAAGGGCTGATGCATAAAAACGACCCAAACGTGCTAAATCACGTCCTGTATTAAAAAGGCCTGCATTAAAAAAGTATGGGCTTGTACGACCTGATTTAAGGGTAAACTCGCCAAATTTTAAAACCTGCTTTTCTAAAGCAAATTCAATAAACTCTTTTTGATAATCTTTCATTGGGGTTCTCGCTTATGCTAACGCTTGTTTTTGAACGTCAATAATTTCACGGATTGAATGTTTAGCCAGTGTAAGTAGCTCATCTAATTCGTCGAACGAGAATGGTTCGCCCTCTGCGGTACCTTGCACCTCAATAATTTTACCTGTTTCAGTTAAAATTACGTTCATATCGGTTTCGGCTTCAGAATCTTCAAGGTACTCTAAATCACTAATTGGTTGGCCTTTATAAATACCTACCGAGATAGCAGCAATCATGTGCTTAAGTGGGTTTGAGTTGATCATTCCTTTAGCGCGCATGTGAGTAAGTGCATCAACTAAAGCCACGCATGCACCACTAATAGATGCAGTACGTGTTCCGCCATCAGCTTGAATCACATCACAATCAATTGTAATGGTGTTTTCGCCAAGCGCTTTTAAATCTACTGCAGCTCTTAATGCGCGAGCAATTAAGCGTTGAATTTCCATAGTACGACCGCCTTGCTTGCCACGTGCTGCTTCACGTGCGTTACGCGTATGCGTTGAGCGCGGTAGCATACCGTATTCAGCGTTGATCCAACCTTTACCTTGCCCTTTCATAAAACGTGGTACACCTGCTTCAACCGTAGCAGTACAAAGTACTTTGGTATTACCAAACTCAACAAGTACTGAGCCTTCAGCGTGTAATGTGTAATTACGTGTAAATGATACCGGTCTAATTTGGTTAGGTGTTCTTTCGCTTGGACGCATTGACGATCCCCTTAATTCTGAATTTGCGACATTATAAGTGCATGTGCAGGTAGATGCCATGCTGATTGTAAAATATTCAGCGTAATAAATTTTCTCTAGAGGTTAAGCAGTGTTACGGTATAATCATCGCAATATTGTATTAATAAATTTTAGGAACTTATCCATGATCCACAGTATGACTGCTTATGCGCGTCGCGAAATTAAAGGCGATTGGGGCACTGGCACCTGGGAAATTCGTTCAGTAAACCAGCGCTACCTTGAAACGTTTATTCGCGCACCAGAGCAATTTCGTGGCATGGAGCCGGTAATTCGTGAGCGTTTACGTAAAAATTTGCAACGCGGTAAAGTTGAAGTATTTTTAAAGTTTGTTGCAAATCCAGCACACGTGGGTGAGCTATCAATTAATGAGTCACTTGCTGAGCAACTAATAAATAGTGCTAAATGGGTGCAGCAACAAAGCAGTGGCGACATTAACCCAGTTGATATACTGCGCTGGCCTGGCGTAATGGAAGCACAGGAGCTCGATTTAGATACCGTTAATAAAGCACTTATAGCGGGCTTTGACCAAGTAGTTGAAGATTTTAAATCAGCCCGTGGCGATGAAGGCGCAAATTTAGAAGAAATGATTGCCACTCGCCTTGATGCCATACTTGAGCAAGTTACTGTAGTAGAAAGTCACTTACCAGAAATAGCAAAGTGGCAGCGTGAAAAGCTTAATCAAAAGCTTGAAGACTTAAAAACCGACATTGACGAATCTCGCCTTGAACAAGAGCTTATTTACCTTGCGCAAAAGCAAGATGTTGCCGAAGAACTCGACCGCTTAAAGTCGCACGTAAAAGAAACTAAAAAAATTCTTAATAAAGGTGGCGCATGTGGCCGCCGTTTAGATTTTATGATGCAGGAGTTTAACCGCGAAGCAAACACCCTAGCCTCTAAGTCTATTAATAGTGATATTACTAATGCAGCTGTAGAGCTAAAAGTGCTTATTGAGCAGATGAGAGAGCAAATTCAGAATATAGAGTAGCATTTCCTGCTGTTCTCACTTGTTTATAACCATATAAAAAGCCTAGAATTTTCTAGGCTTTTTGTTTTCTACCGTTCATAATAGTCGCCTATTGTGCGCATCTAAGTGGTTACCAAAACGGTTACCAAAATAATTAGAAGCCACTTGATAAAACTCCTAGTAACCACTTTACGGTAATTAAATGAACCAAAAAGAGTTAAAGTTAGCGATAAAAAATACGACATCTACAAGAGTTCGAATTGTCACAGGGTTATATATCAAGCCCAATAAAGCAAGAACTGGCGGTGCATGGGAAGTTAGATACACAATAAATAAGAAACGTTCTTTTATGACGTTAGCTGAAGGTCACTTCCCTGAGCTATCGCTGGCAGATGCTAAGCTAGCAGCTAGCAATGTTTTACAAATGGTAAAGCAAGGTAAAGACCCATTACAAAAACGTATTGAAAGCAGTAATAAGACTATTATTACTGTTTCGGACTTATTTGATAATTGGTATGAGAGAGCGAAAAGGAATCTTAAGCACCCTAGCTATCCTTTAAGATATTTTACTAATGAAATTAAACCCGAAATAGGAAGATTGAGGGTAGAAGATGTAAAAGCAAAACATATTCAGAATTTGATCAACAAAATTATGGATAGCGGGCGTCCATCAATACCCAATAAGGTTTTACTTCTATGTAAACAGCTATTTAAACATGCGATAAAATTAGATTGTACAGAGAAAAACCCTGCGGCTGCTTTCGATGCAATAGATGCTGGTGGTACAGGAAAAAGCCGCAGACGAATATTAAGTGAAGAAGAAGTAAAAATCATTTTTAACTGTTTTAGAGAAAATAGCCATATTTTTACAAGAGATAATTACATCGCATGTGTGCTCTTGCTAACTCTTGGCGTCCGTAAAGGTGAGCTTATAGCAGCAAAGTGGAGTGAGTTTAATTTTTCAGAAAATAGTTGGTCTTTACCAGAGTCAAGAAGTAAGACAAAGGTGGCTGTAAAAATACCTATAGCCTCAGTATTAATACCATTATTTGAAGAGTTAAAAATACGCTCTTGCGGATCTGATTATTTATTCCCGTCGAGGCGAGCAAGTAAAAGAAGAGCATATATATCTGATGATACTCTTAATCACGCTTTAGCCAAAATATTCGGCAGAAAAGTCGACAGCAAGAAAAAGCCATACCCAAATATTTTAGGTAGTAAAGGTATTGAATACTTTGTAATTCACGATCTAAGGCGGTCATGCCGTAGTCTTTTGGCGCAATTAGGAGTTCCTGATAATGTAGCCGAGCGCTGTTTGAATCATAAGATTAAAGGGGTTGAAGGGGTATATAACCGATACGATTACTTTGATGAGCGACAAAAAGCGCTAAATGAATTAGCAAACGTTGTTATACCTTTAATTCAAGATAATTGAGCTTATTATGACTGCTTCAAAAACAGCCCCTATTACAGGCGTTACAAATAATGGTAAAAAGCAGCAGATTGAAAATCTAAAGAATATGGTTTTTCCTGAGATGCTTTTTAATCAGTTAAACAATGACACCCTAAAGCAAGATAATCATTTAAAAGTGGCCTTAGAATCTTTGTACTCAGGCATTGAGCTTCTTAAGTTAATCAAGTACCGAGTTGAAAAGCTAAAGACTAATAAAGAGCTATTTCCTAAAGATGAGCACACAATGCTTAGAGAAGTTGATAACGAGCTAAAAAATCTTTCTAATACTCTGAGTTCATCTTACAACTCTAGCGAACATCAGCTAAGTGATGCTTTAACCAGTGCGCTTCTTATCGGCTATCATGCTGGCGCTCATGATATGAGAGTTAATCTGGAAAAGCATGCTGAGAGAGGTTTCCAAAAAGGTGTACTTGATACGCAAGCTGGTGGAATAAAAACAGCAGCAAAGACTGACTCTCTCAAATCGCTCATATTGGAAATGGCTAATTACCTAGATTCAGTCGGAGATTACGGTAAACTATCTAAAAAGATTCTAGCTCAAGCGATACATCCTCTTATTTACGATTTCTATATTAAAAATAAGGAACTGGAGTGCTTTCATATATTCAAAAGATGTGAAGACACTGAAGCATATATCAAAAAGAACTTGCATAAGCCTAAGCTGATAAGTGCAAAGGGTAAGGCATACCCCATAAAACTCAGCCAGTTGCTAAAGAAAAAATACAACACTGCGGAAATTAGAAATAAATTAAAATAATTTATTCTTAAATTTCAGTTAATAACAGTAAAAAAGAGCCCTACCCACTTAGTGAGTAGGGCTTTCCTATCCCTATATTCTTTCATAATTCTCCCATCAACAATGTGAACCGGAGAAACCAATTTGAACCAGCTAACAACACCAACAATGCAATTTACTGACCGCCTAGTCAGAGAAGCAGAAAGAGCCAAAATAACGGCTGTCTCTCGAACCAGCGCTTGGGCTTTAGAAAAAAAAGGCCTCTTTCCGAAAAGAAGAAAGCTTCATGCCGATAGCGACAGAGTTTGTTGGTTATTAAGCGAGCTTTTAGACTTTGTAAAATCTCGCGAAGTAATAAATATGGAGCGACCTCAATGAACAAGAAAAAGCTACCAGATCTTGCTATGTATATTGATGATGCTCGAATGATTAAAAAGCCTGAATTGCAAAAGCTTCTTAACATCAGTAGGTCAACACTTGGAAGATGGATAAAGGCTGGCCATTTCCCCCCACCAGCTCATGTAATAAATGGGCGGTCCATGTGGCATTTTCAAGATTATAAAAATTGGCTAGCTAATAAACACTCAAAAGCAGGTAAATAAACTGCTTTTTTTTGGCCTACTGATGACGCACTTTGAAACAAAATGATCAGTAAAAACACGCTATTCAACAAACTAAAAACATATCTTAGTTATTATTTTAAAAGGGCTTTTATCTGTAAAGCGCCTATCCACTAATAGCGGATATTAAATAATATAAGAAAGATACCAATTAATAACTAAAGCAAATAGATAGAACAATGACCTTTAAAATATCAACAACTAACTCAGTAAACTTTATATACAAAGACCATAGCTACAGAGTATTCAAACCAAAGACAAAAGGCCAAGATCTAAAAGCATTAACTAAAGTGTTTAAGCATTGTGAATGTATGCTTTCTCACTACTCTAAAGTACTCGTAGCAAGAATAGACCTAAGTACTAAATCTTATTCTATTAATAATCAGGCGTTCTTAAAATTTATTAAAAAACAGTTGTCGATACTTACAAAACAATATAACTGCAAAGTAAGTTACATATGCGCTAGAGAGAGAAATACATCTTCAAATCATCATTATCATTTAGCTGTGTTGTTAAGCGGGCATAAAATAAATCATAGCAGTAAGTTAACCTACCAATTAAAGCATGCTTGGGAATCTGAAGGCCTAGGCTCAGCCTCACTGGTCAAGCACCCATACTACCTAATGCACAGGGGTAATAAATTCAGTATAGAACCAGCTCTATACCGCTTAAGTTATTTTACTAAACGTGCCACAAAAGAAGCTAGCATTAAGGCTCATAGCTACTTATTTAGTAAACTTGAATACTCAACAGAGCACGTTCATAGACGCTTTAACGATATGCTACTTGTAAATCCAGCTATTACATACCAGCAAAATAAAGAAGCGGCTCTAATAAACCTAGATAACTCAGAGGCTGGTGGTATCAAATTACTAAAAAGGTTATCAAGTATAAGCAGTACACAGCTAATACAATCTAAACTTCATCGTTCATTGCAGTACAGCGATCACCCTAATCAAGTTAATAACGCTGAAGTACCTTTGCAGCACTCTAAGAACCGAAGTATACACATGCAAAGTGATCGATCACCTTACGTGCACAGACAACATAAAGCGCTACTAAGTGTTCGCTTTACGCGGCATTAAAATATCATAACCCATTGATTTATATGTGCACCCCATGATGGTAAGCATATAAATATTCGATTTTAAAAACTTTAAAAAAAATGGATTTTCAAAAAACAAACCCTATGAACCGAAAGTTCACCGAACATAATCGATCATAAAAAGGCAAAAAATGAGTAAGTTTGATTTAGACAGTCTCCCCAAGTGCGGGGCTAAAACACGTTCAGGTAGTCCCTGCAAGCGCCTAGGCAACAAGCGAAATGGTCGATGTAAATTGCATGGAGGTCGCTCTACAGGTGCAAAAACAACTGAAGGTAAACTTGCTGTGCGAACCAATCCCATTAAAAATGGTTTTGGATGGAACCTAATGAAAGACTATGACCCCGTATTAATCGAAGACTCACTTAAAGCATACATTCAATTGTGCGATATAGTTGAGCTAAAAGGCATCAACAATAGAGAAGTAAACGAACTAGTAGCACGACACAAGGTAGCATTAGAATGCTTTAAATATCGTATTTGTGAATACTATGGCGAAAAGGCCTTTATTATTGTTCAATCTGCACTTGATGCATACTACAAAGATACTGATAGTCAGCATCTTCATTTTCATATACATACTGAGGTTGTAAAAGCCCCCTACTTCCACCAGCAAATGAGTGAAGCAAAAAAACAGTTTTTACTTATAAAAAAAGGGGTTTTGTCTAAAAGCTTCCTATGAAGCAGCAAATCATTGAATTTTATAGGTAATAACGTAAAGTTTGTAAGAAGTTATATGGTTAGCTTAATAAAGGACTAAATATGCTCAAACCTAATGAAGGTAACAAATATGTATTTAAAAATATTCATTTTAAAAGTGTGTACCTACCCCCTCTAAATGAAGTCGCCCAGCTATTACACTTACCAAGTAACATTAGTGGCATGATTACTCATGCCCAATCATTTTATGATTCTGACTTGTCTGTCAGTCAAAGCTCTATATTTCATTTATCAAGTCGAGGAGTAGGCAAGCCAACATTTAAAAAAATTTATACATGGTTTAAGTCTCTCTCTCCGAATATAAATGAGGTGTTCAACCTCAAAGTATATAAAAAAACAACTAGAGCGATGAAGGTTACCTCTAACGCGAGTACCTACTACTCATGCATATATGGATTTAACGCCAGTAAAAAAAGTAACAAAAACGACAATGAATTAAACCTATTAATAGATTGGTTAGAAGCTCGATCTCAGTTTGACTACTTAATGATGAGTGAAATACATAACAAAGCGAAATCAAAAAGTATTGATAAGAAAAGCCCAAAAGATATTTGGCAGTTACAAAAACCATACTGGCAATCCCATAGCTTAGTGCCACGGCAGCAACTCAATATTATTAATGAGTTTTACAATTCAGATAAAAAGCGGGAAGATTATACAGAAGAGGATGGCCTAGCTCTTATTGAAGTAACGTACCACTTAATATTTGATTTCTATTTATCCGCCATTGCAAACTATGAAGTAGGTCTTCACTCATACTACCGTAGGTTAGATGAGAACTATAAACCCAAAAAAGGCACTAGCTTTTTTACAAACGTGCTTAATACATTAATTGAGTCAGATGAATCTAATGGCTGTTTCGACTCAGTGTTAATAGAACTAAAAGAGCTAGTATCCTCAAACGGCAAACCTATGACTTGGAGAAGGCTCGCTAGCTTTATTCCTCTTAAAAAGTTTCCCTCAGATAATCCCGACAGCGGAGAGTCTTTAAATGATAAACAATACAAACAATTAAAAGATTGGCGAAATGGAAAAAACTTACCTTCATTTTTAAAGTTAGAGGAGTTTATTAATGCAGTCTTTGATAAGCACGGAAATTACGACTCTTTGGCGCTAACCGTATACTTTAGAATTGCTAGGGCTATAGATACAAAAATCCAAGAATGCTATGAGCAAGCTCACAGTGAAAAAACGATACCTATTTTCAAGACAGTGATTGGTCAGTACCCTTCTTATTTCAAACACTATACAGATACAGTAAATAAAGCAGCTACGTAATTACACAGCTGCTTTAATGTAGAGTTTGAACCTAATCTTCATCGTCCAAAAGATCTTCCCAGTCATCAGGGCGTTCATCTTCTCCACGGCTTTGCCAATAAGCGTCATGCTCAGGATTTAGCTGTTGTGAACGGTTGTCATCATCATGTTGAGCCATGTTATTTTTTCCCTTGTTGATTTTTGTTTGCAGCTCTAGCTGCACGAGCAGCAAAACCATTTGAATCAACGCCGCCACCATTTTGCTTTGCTTCATTTCTTTGTATACGGGCCAAAGCATCGGTAGTCATAGGGGTTTCTTTCTTAGTCATTCTTATCTCCAAAAATAAAATTTATTGTTAGGTGCTCCTAACAACGGGGAGAATAATGCCAAACTAAATTTAGGTTGGGGCGGGGGGGAAAGAGTGTAAATTTAATTTTTTATAAAAATATATTGCTTAGGCGCCTGTAGCATTAGTAATTTAGAGTTAGCTGAAAATATAAATGTGAAAAGGTTGCTAAGATAGCGTCAAAAATAAAATAATAACAACTAACAATGCTTGCACACTTATTGAAATATATAGAACTTTAGTCAGTTTACTGACCTTCGCTGATACTGCTTTAACTTCTTGTAGTGAGCCTAAGAACTTACACTCATCATGGTGATGACCTATTTTTTTTACTGCTGTATGAGATTCAGCAAACGTAGCAAACAAACTACCTGCAGCTCCTGCGCAAGATAATAATGCTAAATCTTTAACAATATCAACATAGAAGTATGCCATTGAATTTTCAACAATATTCAAGTTTGGTAATAAGTGCTTAGGTAACATAACCCCAAACCATATTGCTATAAACATAAGTAGGAAAGCTTTTTCATCTAATCGTCTTTTTGACATAACTGCCAATGCAAAAGAAAAAATATAACTAGCGATTAAGCAGAGCATGCTAAAGAAGCTAATTTTGTTCATTATACTAGGGCTAAGGCCCTGCTCTAAAAAATATCCTTTGTATATATTTATTGTTAGAAAAAGACAAAACAACAATAGACCAACAAGTGATAAGCAAAAGGTTCTCATCAATTTCCACCCTAAAAATTAAAAAACACGCACCGTCAACCGTTGACGGCTTAAGCAAAATAACACTACAGCCTTTTAAAACCCTGTCATAAACGTATCTACAAAACGTTTAAATTTATCGGTAATAATAGGCAATACTTTTTTGCGTTGTAGTAAGCTGGGTTTGGTTTCGAGTACGTCAGCGAAGTCATCCCTTAGTGGCATTTCGTCACTTAGCTCATAACGGGTTACTAGCTTTTCTAGGCGTTCTTGGTTTAGCTTTTGCTCTTGGGCAAACTTCTCAAGTTCTAGGCGTTTTTCTTTTTCCCAATAAAGCTCAAACTCTTCATCAACGTCAGCACTGGCAGGGATGCCTTGTAAGTGCTCGTCCATAAACTTATCTATTAGTGCTTTTTTACTTAATAAGGTTGGGTCTGTGGCTATTAGGTTTGCTATTACTTGGCGTTTACGGGCTTTTTCATCGCCACTTTCTTCACCATGTAACTCACGTAATAACTGCAAAATATAGGTTACGTTTACTATATCGCTGTGTAGTAGCTCTAGTTCAAAATCAACGTCATCTAAAACCGATACTTTTTCTTTACTTGAATTCTCACGTAGCTGCCTGCCAAGGTCCGCATACTTACTCGTATAATCCCGAAACTCTTGCTCGCCCATGGAGGTTGAATCCATATCAAAGTCAGCAAAGTTGCTTAACATGTTCTTTAAGCGCATAAGCTCGCGAAACTGCCTCACAAACAACGCCTGAGCCTCTTCGTCAGGTAAAGCATCAACTGAGTCAACAGTAGGCGTAATTGCCATTAGCGCTTCATAGGCGCTGTTAAAATCAGTGAGTAGCTCATTATATGAAGGTGTTTCTATGTATTCTTTAGGCTGCTTGTTCGAAAACAGCGTAAAAGCCGTGTCAGCAGCTTTTTTAAGGTTTCTGAAGCACACTACGTTACCATGCGATTTAGTCTCGCCCAATAAACGGTTAGTCCGCGAAAACGCTTGTACTAAGCCATGGTACTTAAGGTTTTTATCAACGTATAAAGTATTGAGTTTAGGAGCATCAAAGCCTGTTAAAAACATATTTACCACCAGCAATATATCAATCTCTTTGGCTTTAACACGCTTAGATATATTTTTGTAGTAGTCTTCAAATAACTTACTATCTTTGGTGGAGTAGCTTGTGCCAAACATGGCGTTGTAGTCGTTAATAAATGAGTCTAACTTATCGCGGCTATGCAGCTTAACGGCTTGCCCTTCGTTTAAATATTTGGCTGATACTTCTTTAATTTGCGCATCATCATTACCTAATTCGTACTCTTCCTCTTCATTGGCCTCATAGCTAAATATGGTGGCAATTTTAAGGTTGTGTTTGTCTTGTGCTTTTTTACTCGCAAACAGCTCATAATACTGAATAAGCTCAGCAACACTTGATACACAAAACATGGCGTTATATTCACGACTATGTGTTTTACGGTTATGCTGGGCAATAATGTAGTCGGTTATTTTATCTAAGCGCGCAGGCGAGGTTAAAAGCTCTTTGGTGTCGATGTCTTCAACTTCAATATCTAGGTTGTTGTTAGAGCCATCTTTGTATTGATAGCGCCCAACGTACTCAATAGCAAACTTAAGCACGTTAGAGTCGCGTATTGCATCCACAATTACATATGGGTGTAAGCATTCACCAAACAAATCTTTTGTGGTACGTTTAACTGAGTTTTTAGCAACGGCGTTGTCGGCAAATATAGGCGTACCCGTAAAACCAAACAACTGCGCGTTATTAAAAAAGTCGGTAATGTTTTTATGCGTATCGCCAAATTGACTGCGGTGGCACTCGTCAAATATAAACACAATGCGCTTATCTTGCAGGCTTTGCATTTCTTTTAAATAGCGCTGTTTAGTCACAACGTTATTAAGCTTTTGTAGTGTAGTTACCACCAGCTTAGTATTACGGCTTTGGTTGACCTTTGTACCCTTCATTGGCTTATCTAACAGCTGGTGGAATAACATACTGGTGTTGTCAGTGCTGTCTACAGAGCCTTTTACAAACGCATTAAACTCAAGCGCTGTTTGGTAGTCTAGGTCTTTACGGTCTACCACAAATACTACTTTATCAACCTCACTCAGCGAGGTCATAATTTGCGCCGCTTTAAACGAGGTTAACGTTTTACCCGATCCTGTAGTATGCCAAATGTAGCCATTGTCGGTTGAGGTTTTAACTTGCTCTACAATCGCCTCTACTGCATAAAACTGATACGGCCTAAGCACCATTAAGTACTTACCTGTTTCATTAAGTACAATATACTTAGTAAGCATATGCGTTAAGTGCGAAGGCGTTAAAAATGCTTCGGCAAAGTCGTGTAACTGGCTTATTTTATTATTTTTATTATCAGTCCAGTCAAAGGTTTGCTCAGCCGACATTTCACTATTGTTAGAAAAGTACTGGCTATTAACCCCATTCGACATTACAAACAGCTGCACATAGTTAAACAAACCATGGTTGGCATGAAACGAATGCTTTTGATAACGCTTAATCTGGTTAAACGCTTCTTTTAGTTCAATACCACGGCGTTTTAGCTCTATTTGTATCAGCGGCAAGCCATTAACTAATAGTGTTACATCGTATCGGTTAGTGTATGTGCCCTTTACTGTAATTTGTTGCGCTACCTGAAAGCTATTTAGCTGCGGCTCATCAAATAATAAAGTTAAGTGCCTGCTGTCGCCGTTATCAAGTGTTACATCAAGTTGGTCGCGCAGTATTTTGGCTTTTGCAAATATATTACCTTTACCAAGCTTACCTAATATTTGCGTAAACTCAGTATCACTTAACGTGCAGCTATTCACTTTTTCAAGCTGCTGCTTAAGATTGACCTCAAGTGCTGCGTTATCCTTTAAAATAACGCGCGTAAAGCCTTGCTCGCTAAGCTGTGCAATTAAGTTATCTTCTAATTGTTGTTCACTTTGATAATTCATTTATACCTACAATTCCTTGGTGCTAGCCTTATGCAATACATTCACTGCTTTATTGCTAATCTTTTTGTAACTTATAACCCTGTTCTGGGTGATTCGGTATTGTTGGATATGCCAAAAACAATACCTGCTCTTTAACCATTTTACTTAAGTAGTTACGTCTTAGCGTGTCGGGCTTCATTCCTAATAGCTGTGCTATATCACCCAACCTTAAACAGTGCGGCTGTGCTTCTTTACATAGGGCTATTATTGCTTGCTCTACTTCAGACTTCTGCTTTCTACTTGAGGCAGATCGTACTTGCTCACCTATAACCCATAGTGAACTCCATAACTCATTAGCTTCAGGTGTCTCTACTTCTGTATTGTCTTGGTCCGGAGTATTTAAAGCTAGGTCCGGACCTTCATTGCTTAACTCCGGACCTTCATTGCTTAACTCCGGACCTTCGCTATCTAGGTCCGGACCTTCGTAATTTAACTCCGGACCTTCAAACAGTGAGAGCTGATCTAACTTCGGGGAAGCTACGAAAGTAATACTCTTACCTGCATCATTATCAGGCGTAGGAATTTGTATCCCTTTTAAGTGATATATCTTGCCTCTGTGCTGGCCTGCCGACTCTAAGTACCCTGCATTAACTAACTGACTTAACGCAAGTGTAACTTCTCTTGTATGCTCTGAGGTCAACGAGCAAATACGCTCGTGGTTAAACCATGACTCAGTAATGGCGGTAATCAAAATAGTCCGTTTAAGCTCGCTCAGCTTTTTATAACCACTACCAAAGGTATCTGTAAGGCGCTTATCAAGCTCAGGCGACACAATATTAACCATGCGCAACTCTAAAAAGGTTTGATTTAGCTCATCCTTTTCATACATATGCGGTGGCTGCCAGTTTTGCGCTTTACAGTTACTGTATATTTTAGGAATACCCGACCCTGCTTTTTCGCTTAAACCAATATTTAAAAACATTTGATGTATAGCTGGGTTGCGGCACTGGCTATTCCCCCCCGCCTTAGCTTCATGCACAGGTATACGCATTAGCCCTGCGTTTCTAAAGCCGATAAAGTCAGGGTGTTTTTCAATTAAAATATTACTTTCGGTATTAAACTCTGCATGTGCCAGTGTATTTACGAGTGCTTCACGAATGGCCTCATGCGCAGGAGTGGTATCTTGTCGTTGGCCGTCATCGGTTAAACTAAAGCCTACTTTTAAATCTGCCGTAAGCTTACGATACACCTTACGATAAAAATCAAAAGCATTTCCCGACCAAGAGCCATCAGTATAAATTCGGTCTATCCAGCGGTGTGTGCTGTCGTCTTTTTCTTGATAATCGAGTGCAAAACTAGGTAGTGCATCTTGAATTGCATCCCAATTACCAAACATCACTAAGCCTGCAAGGGTTAAACCCGCTTTACCTGTTGCGCGGTCTTGTTGCCAGCCACGAATTGAGCGCAAAAACTCTTGGTCGCTCAATTCTAAAAAAGGGTGTTGTGGTTTGGCATCAACAAACATTTGCCTATAAATACGCAGGCTTTCGGGGTCTATGTCATCAAGAGTAAAGTGCTCTAAAATTCGGTTATCGCGTACTTCTTCTTGCTCTGCCAGCATTTTATTTACTGCCGCTGGCAAACACTTTTGATCTGCCTCGTAACGACGCTGATAGGTCCCATTGAGCGGGTTTGCATTTATAAATACAGGGCGGCTTTCGCGCGGAGCGCGTGGTACAGTAATCGCAATAACCGATTTGCCTTCAAGTGTTTCAATGCGCACGTCGCTTTCACTAAGTAAATTAACACTCACTTTATTGGGATTATTGACCGTATCCCAAATATTCTTAATTAGCGGCGCTGGGTTTGTTATGCCCTCAACTGTAAACGTGCCTTTTTTTTCTTTAATGCCTAATAAAATCAAGCCACCACGAGTATTGGCAAACGCGCTATAAGTTTCCCACATATCATTAGGCACTGCGCCATGGCCGTCTCGGCCACCAGCCTGCTTGCACTCAACTTCTACGCTTTCTTGCAAGGTTTGAATATCAATAATATTCGCAATTGGGTTGTCGTTAATTTTATTAGTCATGATTTCTCACACAAACATTTGCTGTAGTAAGCCTTTTTTAAATAGCTTGGTTTGTTCAATTTGCTCGTTAACAGCGTTTGTTTTTTTATCGAGTGAATCTAAGAATGCCATAATTTTATTTTGCTCGGCTTTTGAAGGTAAGGTAATTGGCATCTTTTGAAATACTCCAACATTAATACGCTTAGCCTTACGGCTACCATCGGCTATTTCCCCAAAACGTTTATAGAACCGCTTCTGCTTCACTACTTCAAGTACAAAAAACTTATTAACCAAAGAGCTTACATCTAAACTAGGTAAATCTAACGTACTTTCATAACCATCTAACTCATCAGGAATTATTGCAAATGCACAGTTCAAAAAATCCAATTTCCCATAAATAAATTGACCAGCCTTCCTTTTATAGTACTGAGTATTTTCACTGCCTTTACTATCATCTTTTTTAGGAATTACGCCTTTGCCCCAAATTTTAACGGTTAGCTTTTTAGCAATATCACCAGAGTTACCTTTTATTCTACTTTCGGTCATAACATCACCGATAACTTTTTCTTTCCAATCAGGGAAAGCGTTTCCATTATCGTCTTTAAAGCGGACTTTCTGGCTAAAAATTTGTTGCATGACGCCTTTTTTATAGTCTTTTAATAAACGATGCTTTTCAGTTAGCTGACTGATTTTAGTATCTACAGAAGCAAGGAAGTTTGCTATTTTTTGTTGTTCTGCTTTTTCTGGTATGGCAACTTTAACTGTTCGGAGATCTGTGAGAGAAATCTCTTGAAAAGTACTTCCTTTAGAAATAGCCTCAATTCGGTTTTTAATCCTACTTGTTCTTAGTTCTTCTTGTATATATTTAGCACTAAAACCAGCCTTTAATGATAAACGAGCTGTCCCCTGTGTTAAATTAGCGACTGTAATTGAGTCGGGAACAATACGCGAAACTCCTATATTTCCACGTAGTGAAAATACGATATCACCAGGTCCCACTTCAGAGCGCTTATACTTTTTAGCTATCTCAGTACTTGTCCTATCTAAATCTATAACTCTAAGCTCATTATTTAAGTTTTTACTTTTTATGTATGGCATCCCCCCCTCTACGTGAGGACCTGCCTGAACTATCCCATAAGATATTTTTTTTTGAACAATATCTTCTAATTTAGACAGCTCAAATTCTTGAGTAAACTCTTTAAAACGTAAAGAAGGAATTAGCTCAACAATCATACGACCACCTCAAAAGGCACTTCAATTCCTAGCTCATTGCAAAAATTTGCAATGGTTTTATCCGTTTCAAACATCGCTGCATCATTTGCCATCAATTGCTGTGCAACCTCACTTAAATCAACAAGCGCTTCATCCTCAAAGGTGTCTACGTAGCGCGGGATGTTGAGGTTATAGTCGTTTTCTGCTAAATCAGCTTGCGTGGCTGCAAAAGCATATTTATCAATGAAACTGCGTTTGCTTACGGCGTTTAAAATACGCTGCAAGTCTTCTTCACGCATTACGTTGTTGTTAGTGCCTTTTTCAAAGTGATTGCTGGCATCTATAAACAATACGTTGTCGTCAGCGTTACGGTGTTTGTTCAGCACCAACACACAGGTAGGAATAGACGTGCCAAAAAATATGTTAGCAGGTAAGCCGATTACCATATCAAGGTAGTTTTTTTCTTTAATAAGGTGTTTACGTATATGCCCTTCAGCAGCACCACGAAACAGCACACCATGCGGTAACACCACCGCCATTGTGCCGTTGTCGTCAAGCTGGTGGATCATGTGTTGTACAAAAGCAAAGTCGGCTTTACCTTTTGGTGCCAGCTTACCGTAGTCGGCAAAGCGCTCGTTATTCATGTGTAGTGGGTTAGCAGACCAATCAGCAGAAAAAGGCGGGTTAGCAACTACGGCACTAAAACGCTGCTCAAGGTGTGCAGGAACTTCTAGCGTGTCGTCGTTTTGAATGTCGAACTTAGTGTAATGCACGTCGTGCATAATCATGTTCATACGCGCTAAGTTATAGGTACTTGGGTTTTGCTCTTGCCCATAAAATTTTAAATCGGGGTTGTTAGCCTCTTTAGCAACACGTAACAACAATGAACCAGAGCCACACGTAGGATCGTAAACCGATTTAATATGCGGGTTATTTAAGGTGACTAATTTTGCGAGTAACTTAGACACCATTTGCGGGGTATAAAACTCGCCTGCTTTTTTACCCGCGCCGCTGGCAAACATGCCAATAAGGTATTCGTAAGCGTCGCCAAGTATGTCTATTTCGCTACTTTCTAGGTGAAAGTCTATGTTATCAAGGTGCTCTAATACTTTGGCTATTAACTTGTTACGCGCATCAGGTGTTTTACCTAACTTGTTAGAGGTTAAATCTAGCTCGTCAAACAAGCCGTTAAAATCGTCGGCACTGTCTGCGCCCATGGTGCTTTGTTCAATATGGTTAAGTACGTTGGTTACATCGTCTAAAATAAACTTATCGTTAGCGCCGCGCTCAGCAAGTACATGAAAAAGCTCTGCAGGCTTAAAAAAGTAGCCTAACTTATCAAGCGCCTCTTCTTTTACTGCTTCTAGGTACTCTTGACCTTCTGCTGTTGTTTCGTCAATTTTGGCAAATACAATACCGTCTTCACTCAGTAACTGATCGGCATAAGTGTTGAGCTTATCAGACAGGTATTTATAAAAAATAAGCCCAAGTATGTAATCACGAAAGTCATCAGCAGACATGTTGCCACGTAAACTGTTAGCAATATTCCAAAGCTGCTTTTTTAATTCTTGTTGGTGTTGTTGAACCATTAATTACTACTCTTTATTTTAATAAAAGGCTTATGTAGCCGATTTGATTACTTGTTCTTAAAGTGCATTTCTATATATTTTAGTAGCTCGTAACCATATAAAGCTTCTGATTCTGATGAGCGTCTAATATAAAAATCCTGATACTTATTATTCTCACCTTTCATGAAAATAGGCTCAGGAGAAGTAATACAATCTACGATAACAATATTTTTATCATCTATGATAACTGAAGATAGGCGAACCAATTTACTAATTGAATCACCTAACAAATTTGTCACTTTGTTTTCTAAATCTTTTAGATACTTTTCAATTTTCTGCAAATTTAAAGCTGACATTTCTCTATCTATTCCAACCAACTTGCCACTGTCACTCACACCTAACAATAATGTGCCACCATCAGTATTAAGAAATGAAGCTATATTTTTAATTACCTTAGTTTGCTCTTCTTCGCTACGTACAACTTTTCCAGAAGGGTTGTAAACATCTTGCTCTTTGAGAAAGAAAAATTGTTTAAACTCAATTCCTTTAGTTTCATTAATCTCTACTAGAATTTTCACACGCTCAATATCGCTAATTTCAGATAAATCAAAAATAATTCTATTTGTTTGATTTGCTATTTCAGGAGCTGAAGATGGGTTAGTGATTAGATCACTCTTGTAACGAGTTAGAGTGGATTCTGCTGCTTCTAATTTGTTCGCTAACTCAAGTACTTTAAGTTGCTCTGATTTTTCCGGCACATAAATCTTTAGTTTATGTAAATCTTTAATAGACAGCCTAGCAAAAGTACCTGAAGAAATGTGCTCCAGTGACAACCTGCCTAATTCTGAATCTAAGTACAACTTAGCATAACGGCAAAGCACAATATTCTCATTAAATTGAACTTCAATATAATGCTCTTGCTGTTGAGGTGTTAGTTCGTCTAAATTTGTTAGGACACGATTACGACTTTGTACTGTAGAAATAAATACAGAATTAGCTTTTGCTTCAGATCCAGCTTTCACCCTCCGCATAGACAGAACGGCTCGTTTATCTAACTCTAAAGAGCTATTAAATGAATACTCCTTAAACGTTTTATGATTATGCTGTAATCTTTCAATTATTTTTTTATTCGGTGAGTTATCGACATACTCTTTAACAGCCAAAGAGTAATTTTTAGCTTTTATATCATCTAAACTAACAGCCTTAGAGTACGTCCCTATATCTTGAAATTCATTGTAAGTTTGAATGATATTGTTGATGTGTTCACGTGTTAACTCATTAGCCCTTCTCGACTTCAGATAGTCGTACTTGGCATCAATAAATAACGTTTTTAGCTTCTCACTTTTATTTTTGTTGATTATTAAAATACAAAGGTCAACTGAACTTGATTGCAATATTTTTGATGGTAAGGAAATTACAGCTTCGATTAAGTCTTCTGATATAAGAGCGCTTCTTATATATAATTCTGCCCGATCAGTCACCAGCATCTGAGATGAAACAAGCGTAACTAATTTACCTTCAGGGGCCAGTGCAGCCAATTGATGTAACAACCAAGCATAGTTAGCGTTACTTTTAGGGGGTATTCCAAAAGTAGTCCTTTTCCCTCCTAAATAACTCCACTCTTCATGATTGAAAAACTTCTGATTAATTGGAGGAAAGGAAACTATCTTATTAAACGTTTTAAGATCGTCGTATGAGTTTGATTCTTTAAACTGAGGATTTAGTAATGCGTCACCTAGCCTTACATCAACATTAAAGTTATTACTCAAAATCATGAGGACTCTAGCAAACCAAAACTCATCTAGCTGCTTTGTCTCACCGTAAGTAAAACCTTGATACTCACTCAAAGTACCATCAAAACTTTTAGGACTAATTAACATCCCGCCAACTCTAAATGAGGGATCATATATATCCTCATTTTTCGTTAAACCTAAGAGCAACAGCATTAATTCGGCAACTTGTATAGGCAAATCAGAACCAAAGTTACCCTCTCTAGGACTGAGCCATTCTTGTAAGAAGACACCTATTTGTGTATCACAATCACTTATTAGCTTGTCATATGAATAATGTATAGACATTATTAACTCAACTAGGTAATTGCTATCTAAATGCTGAAATAAAGAGATTGGGAATATACCGTTTAAAAAGTCATTCTTAGTCTCAATTTCTACGAGATTACTGATTAGCTGCTCTTTTAAGCTGTACCTATCTGAGTTTACTAAGCTATTAAAGTGGCAGTGTTCTGGTAAGTAGTAAGGGTAACGGTGATTTAAAACCCTTTTTTCCATTATTTCCTGATGGTAGGAAATATGATGGTATGTAATTAATGAAATTATTAACTTGTATCGTTCGATCCTTGAGAGCGGAGATTCTCTTAATATATCATTAGCTCTATTTAGCACTTTCACTACTTCAGTTTTCATTTAAAATTTAACATCCCTATAGTCAATGAATTACTATCCAACTGTACTCACAAGCCATTCAATTAATCCTGCATTCACTGATAAATCAGCAAGCTTTTCAGCATCCCACACCTGAATTGAATTATTCTTACCCATTGAATTAATAAGGTAGCTTAGCTTTTCATCTGGTGTGTGGGTCACATAAAAAGCTCTATCATAACCCTCTATATTTAATCGCTCTTCGTAATCTTTATATAAACTTAGGTTACTCTGTGATTTCACCTGAACAATGGCACGCTCTCCGGTAACTGGCGCCAAAAGCTCTATATCTAGCGTTTTTATTGTATTACCCGCAGAGCCAACTCTTGACCAGCCCGATGAGCGAAATATTAAATCTACAAATACTTCAAAATCTTGTGGTGACAACAATTGGATAATCTTTTCAAGTGAGTGCTTAAGTGATACTAAATTCGTCTCTACATTTTTAACATCGGGATGTTGAGTATTGTTGATTTTATTAAGCAGGTACTCTTTTTCTTTAACATCACAAATTGTACCTCTGAAGCCTTGTACTTTAGTTAACTTGCCACTTAGAGCTTGTATGAAAAGTGAATTATTCTGACTATCTACACTGCGCCAACCATCAACTGTTTTACGTGACTTTGTTCTACTACTCTCATCAAACAGAACTTCTTCTTCAGCAAAGCAGTACCACAATTTACAGTCGTAAAATGTAATCCACATTGTTGTTTTAGGCTCGGTGTAAAACCTTTTAATTTGATTTCGATGGCTTGTTGTCGAAGCTTTGTTTGTATTGTATTCCTGAGCAACAATTTCACTAACTTTATCCCAGTTATTACTTAGACATAACTCATGAGGAATTTGCCTGTAATCTAACTTTATTGTACCTTCTTTTTCAATACACTCACTCTCGTAATCCCCTTTTGAACCAAGCTTTATAAATAATACAGCTTCAGCTTTAATCGTCATTTTAAAATCCTTTTATATTGGGTTTAATCTTCAATAAAGTAATCGCTATCAAGCGCTTTTACTTCAAATACCTGTTTGGTGCTAACGCCTAAATTATGGGTAAGCATTAGCTCTGTAAGTTGTTTACCATCTACCAGCACTATGCGCTTTTCAATTAAGCCTACATATTCCAGTGCATCCTTACTAAAGCCGCTGGTGGTGATGAATACGCCCTTTTTAGCACGGTGCATATCAAGTGCACCCGCAAAGGCTTGTATGTCTGGTCTACCCACTGTTTTATTGGTATAGCGCTTAGCCTGTAAATATATCATTTCGAGGCCGAGTTTATCTTCTTTTATTACGCCATCAATGCCGCCATCTTGAGTATATTGCGTAGCTTGACCTGCATCTTTGCGTGATCCGCCGTAACCCATAGCTAGCATTAAATCGACTACAAGGTTTTCAAAAAATGCAGGGGAGGCCGAAAGCACTGCCTGTAGTATTTCGTCGCTCAAGTTAGTGTTGAGTGTATCTACTGCGGCTTCTATAAGCTCTTCTGGTGTTTTGTCTGAGTTGCTATTAACTAAGCTGGTGGTGTTTTCGTCTAGTGAGTCGCTAGTATCTTTAGTGCGGGTTTTAAAGTCTAAAAACTCAGGATATTGGCTTAAATACTGATTATTAATTTGCTCGCCCGTTGCTAATGCTGATAAACCTTTTTGCGTAATTGTACAAAAGGCCCTCCTAGGCTGTTCAATTAAACCTGCTTTAACAAGATAAGTTTTAGCCCAACTTAAGCGGTGGTAGGCATAAGTTTGCTTGCCGCTAGGAATACGCAGTTTAAGCTGCTCAGCCGATAAGCTTAGGCTTTGATAAACGTTTGCTTCAATATCTTTAAGCTTTACAGTTTTGCCACTAGCTAAGCATTGCAGTAATGGGGTCATGAATGATTGGTAATCTGGTAACGACATACTATTCCCTGCCAGCCGTATTAGTTAGTAACTAAACAGCTAATCCATTGTTCTTATTAGTTGAGATAATATACAAATTAAGATTATGGGGCAAAGGTTATGTAAGCAGCTTTACTGTGCTTTATAAATAATTAACCCCTCGCAGGGCGCTGATCTTAAGGGTAGCGGGAGGGGCGCTGTTTTGTAAAGAGTCTAAAAGTATAGTATTCCCAATTAACGGCTCATTAGCTACTAAATATATTAGCCTTTGAGTTGAGCGATACTAAACAAACGGGTCTAATAAATCTTCGTCAAATACTAAACCTTTGAGATTGTTACTTTGGATAATATTTTTAAACTCATCAGTACAATAAACTTTTTGAGCGCCTTCCAGCTTAGACTTAAATAATAACTTATTTTGTATATCATCTTGCTCAAAGGTAAGTAATTCTAAACCGTCTTCAAAGCCATCTTCGTATTTAGTCAAACACATGTCTTTTTGCTCTTGTCCGAAGGTAAGCAAATTAAACAACATCATATTGTTGCCTTCAGCTTTGACTGGCAGAAATTCTCCAAAATTTGCTAAGCGCTCTTTTAATAACTCATATACTGGCATCTTCATTATTAAAAAATGACCTAAGCGCGATATGTCATAGTTTTGCTTTTTAGCTTTACCAAAATACTCAAAGTTAAGCCCTTCGGGCCATAGATGACTAAATTCGATATTATTTAGTGAGGATGACATAAACATCCTTAATACAGTATCTGTCTCAAGGTCCTTATTTTTTGAAATTATTTCTGAGAGCTCAACAATATCAAGGTCGATCACGTCGTATGTGTAAGCTTCGTTTTTAATTTGATATACAGTCACTATAAAGCCTTCCAGTTTTCATCTTTTGGTGCAATTAAACCTGCAGGCACAGTACCTGTTTTTATTTTAACTTTAACCGTTTTCAGCCTATTCAAAAATAAAGCCTTAGGCGTAGCAGCATTACCAAAGTTAGTATTAATCCATGTCTCATAATTATATCTGTGTAGCTTTCTATGAGGCGGGGAAGCTGGGCTATCCCAGTTCTGGTCTGTATTTTTTTCAAAGTTAATTAACCATACACCGTTAATGGGATCGTTAATACCAACTCCATGCAGATGAAGGTTAAGCCGTGTTTGTAACATATTCGCTGACTGGTATCGCCCTGTACCACAAATAATATGGTGAGCCTCGTGCAGCTTAGTTGGTTTAGGCTCCCCTATTGCAGCCAAGTGACGGGCAAGCTTTTGTGTTGGATGATGCTTTTCTTGTTTTAATTGCGTGACTGTAGAGCTTGCACTTAGCTCTCGGTATTCTTTTAAATCTGTTTGTAAGCGAGCGTGAGCTGTAATTCTCTCTTTCTCTTTTTGCAAATGATTAAAGTCACGAGCCATCTTATTTTTAAGATCTTCACTCGCCTTCCCTTTTTGAGCTATTCGCTTGTTATGGAACTCTTTAGCTTTTAACTCATAGTTATAAATAGCCATTTCTAATGGTGAAGGATTTTGAGGTCTCTCGGGATGAGGGTATGCGTGCATAGGTTTCATAAAACACTCTTCCTTGATTATTTAATTATGTTTGGGTGTATAATACAAAAACTAAACAGTTTATCAATTTTTATGCATCTTATTCGGTACTGATCTTAGCTTATCTCCTCTTTAGTGAATAAACGCTATTTACCAGAAACCGATTCCAAGTGGTTACTATAGCGGTTACCAAATACAAAACAAACACCTTCAACCACCACTAAACCATTGATAAAAATAAAATTTAAATAACCATTCCACATTCAAATTCAGAATATTGAGTAATCGTACTTGTGTGCTACTTACTTGAGCACAATTAGTTAAATAAAGTACAATAGCGTAATTAAAGGCTTGGATTATTGATTTAGTCCAAGCCTGTTTATTTTAAGTAGAGAAAAACATGGCTCAAACTCGCGGAAACTTATTTATTTTATCGGCGCCTTCTGGTGCGGGTAAATCTAGCTTAATCACAGCGTTACTAAAAAAACACGCAGATATGAAAGTATCGGTCTCGCATACCACCCGAAGCCCTCGCCCTGGTGAAGAAAATGCGGTGCATTATCACTTTGTAAGCGCCGATGAATTTAAAGCATTAATTGCTAAAGATGATTTTTTTGAATGGGCGCAAGTATTCGATAATTACTACGGTACTTCAAAGCAGGCCATTGAGTCGCAGCTGAATGCCGGTATTGATGTATTTTTAGATATTGACTGGCAAGGCGCGCAGCAAGTGCGCGAAATTATGCCAAGCGTGCAAACAATTTTTATTTTGCCGCCTTCTAAAGCAGAGCTTGAGCAGCGCTTAAATAACCGAGGCCAAGATTCTGCCGAGGTCATCGCTGGGCGTATGGCCAAAGCGCAATCAGAAACATCGCACTACAATGAATATGATTATGTTGTGGTTAACGATGATTTTGAAACCGCCCTTAGCAATATTGAAACTATCGTGTTAGCGCAGCGCTTAACGTTAAAAGCCCAAGCTAGTCGTCATCACGATTTAATTACAAACTTACTTAAATAAGCCATTTATGCCCTTTACAGGGAAAACTGGTAAAAATTAACCACTGGCTATTGGCGAAACAAGCTGCTTGCAGTAAACTACGCCTTTGCTTTTAAATTATTTTGGAGTGCTGAGATGGCTCGCGTAACAGTTGAAGATGCAGTAGATGCAATTGGTAATCGTTTTGACTTAATTTTAGTTGCGGCTCGTCGTGCCCGCCAAATTGCTGTTGGTGGTAAAGACCCACTAGTAGACGCTGAAAATGACAAACCAACCGTTATCGCTCTACGTGAAATCGAAAAAGGTTTAGTTGATAGTTCATCAATGGACGTTATTGACCGTGAAGAACAACAACACCAAGAAGCAGCTGAATTAGCTGCGGTTGCTGCTATTGTTGGCGGTAATCAATAATCAACCACCCGGTTTGATTTAGTCAACGGCTCAGTATTTCTACTCTAGCCGTTGGCAATCCCCTCTTTTCATCGTATATTCTATTACTTACCGTTACTTATTGCTTCACGAGAACATTGGAGTGTGAATGTATCTTTTTGAAGGTCTTAAAAAGAAAATATCTGAATACTTGCCTGCTGCTGAAGTAGAGCTAGTGCAAAAAGCCTACGTGGTAGCCCGAGAGGCTCACGAGGGGCAAACTCGCTCAAGCGGCGAGCCGTACATTACTCACCCTGTTGAAGTAACCCAAATTCTTGCTGGCATGCACCTTGACCATGAAACACTTATGGCCGCGCTAATGCATGACGTTATTGAAGATACCGATTTTAGCCAACAGGACTTAGCCGAAATATTTGGCGATACGGTTGCCGAACTTGTTGAAGGGGTAAGTAAGCTCGATAAGCTCAGCTTTAAAGACAAAAAAGAATTTCAAGCTGAAAACTACCGAAAAATGATCATGGCTATGACCCAAGACATTCGGGTTATTTTAATTAAACTGGCCGATCGTACTCACAATATGCGTACATTAGGCGCTCTGCGCCCTGATAAGCGGCGTCGTATTGCCCGTGAAACACTTGAAATTTACGCACCTATTGCAAACCGTTTAGGTATTCACGATATTAAAAATGAGCTAGAAGATTTAGGTTTTCAGGCTTTATACCCTATGCGTCATCGCGCACTTAAATCTGAAGTGGCAAAAGCGCGAGGTAATCGCAAAGAAGTTATTTCTAATATTCAAACCGAAATAGAAGCACGTCTTGAAGAGTCTGGTATTAAGGCTACGGTTTCTGGGCGCGAAAAACACCTCTATAGCATTTATAAAAAAATGCTTAATAAAGAGCTGCTTTTTAATGAGGTAATGGATATTTACGCCTTTAGAATAAACGTAGATGCAATGGATACCTGTTATCGCGTGTTAGGTGTTGCACATAACCTGTATAAACCTATCGAAACGCGTTTTAAAGACTACATTGCCGTACCTAAAACAAATGGTTATCAGTCTTTGCATACGTCATTAGTAGGCCCACACGGTATTCCGGTAGAAATACAAGTGCGTACGCATGACATGGATCACATGGCCGATAAAGGGGTTGCTGCGCACTGGATGTATAAAAAAGCCGGTGATGGCGCAGGTAATACAGCTCAACAGCGTGCGCGTCAATGGATGCAAAGTTTGCTGGAGCTTCAACAAAGTGCTGGCTCATCATTCGAATTTGTCGAGAACGTTAAAACCGAGCTGTTCCCAGAAGAAATATACGTATTTACCCCCGATGGCCGCATAGTAGAGTTGCCAATGGGCGCTACCGCGGTTGATTTTGCTTACGCGGTACATACTGATGTAGGTAACACTTGTGTAGGTGCAAGAGTAAACCGTAAACCTTACCCACTAAGCAAAGCCTTAGATACTGGGCAAAGTGTTGAAATTATTACCAGCTCGGGTGCACACCCTAATGCAACGTGGTTAAACTTTATAGTTACAGGTAAAGCACGTTTAGGGATAAGAAACTACCTTAAGAGCCAACACCAAGAAGAAGCATTGTTATTAGGCCGACGCTTACTCGATTCTGCCTTGGGTGAAAATAAGCTCGACAGCATTGCCGATGAAAACATAGCCCGCGTACTCGAAGAGCACGAACTATCTACAGTATTAGAATTACTAGTAGAAATAGGCGCAGGTAACTTAATGAGCGTGTTAATCGCTAAACGCTTATTGCAAGAAGAAAGCGACGACTTGTCTGATATTAGCAAACAAGCCAAAGCAACCATTATTGGTACCGAAGGCATGTTGGTTAATTATTCTAAGTGTTGCCGACCTGTACCAGGGGATGCCATCACTGCACATATTAGCCAAGGTAAAGGGCTTACGGTTCACCGCCAAGAATGTAAAAATATTCGCGGTTGGGAAAACGAACGCTCAAAATACCTGGTTGTAAAATGGGATGACAATCCAGAAAAAGAATATATAGCTGCGCTACGGGTGGAAATAATTAACCACCAAGGGGCTTTAGCTAAACTCACAAATGTTGTTGCTACAACCCAAGCCAACATTGTTGAGATCACTACCGACGAAAAAGAAAGTAATTTATATGTGATAGACTTGGGCGTTACCGTTAAAAACCGCGTCCACGTTGCTAATATTATGCGCCGCATTCGCGTGATGCCTGATGTGCAAAGAGTCTATCGTAAAAAGTAAAATAGGAAACTCATGAATAAAGCATTTATTTCTACCGAAAAAGCACCTGCTGCTATCGGCACTTATAGCCAAGCGGTTAAAGTAGGTACTGCCGTTTATTTATCTGGACAAATCCCACTTGTCCCAGAAACAATGGAAATGGTTTCAGAAGACTTTAGCGAGCAGACACATCAAGTATTTAAAAATATTACAGCGGTGTGCGAAGAAGCAGGCGGTAAAATCCAAGATCTTGTTAAAATTAATATCTACCTAACAGACTTATCAAACTTTGCCACTGTGAATGAAGTAATGAGCCAATATTTCAAGCAGCCTTATCCTGCTCGTGCAGCACTAGGTGTACGTGCTCTTCCAAAAGGCGCACAAGTTGAAATTGACGGCATTATGGAACTTCCTTCAACTAATTAATAAATACAGAGCTATAAACCCCCTTTATAGCTCTATTTTTCACTGCTAGTCTTTGTTTATCGCCCTTTCTTGACTCACATGTAAATATCTAGCACTCTGTAATCATGCAATAAAATCAATCTTAACTTAAGTAGTAGAAAAGGATTAACTAGTGTTTAAGCTTGCCAATAATGGGAACGTATTACTTGATGTAAGTAAGCACGCTCCACCTAGCGCCGCTTTTATAATTGATGCACTCGAGAAATCGACGTTTTGCGAATGCAAAATTGACCACGAGGCTATTGATAATTTTTTTAAAGCGCAAAATAATGAGCCAACCTTGGTTGTAGCAAGTAAGCACGATGCATCGCTTGTGGTAACGTTAAGTGAAGATAAAATGCAAGCCATAGGTGAGCTAACTTTAGCTTATGGTGGTAAAGTACTTTCGTTAGAAGAGGGCAAAAAACAACTCATAAAAGCAGGGGTTGTACGTGGTTACAAACAAGCTTTTTTAGAGCAGCTTTTAGATAAACAATTTAACTTCCCCCCCGGTACAGTGGCAAAAGGGATTCTAGCCAAAGGCCGCCTACCAGCAGAAGGCACAGCAACAAAATTTGTAGCTATGGTAGAAACCCTCAAAGATCGCCTAAAAGCACCAAAAATGAAGGAAGATGGCAGTGTTGATATGCGCGACTTTGGTAAACTGGCAAGCGTAGAGCCCGGCACTGTACTGATCCGCCAACAACCTGCGACTCCCGGTAAAGAAGGCTTCACTGTAGTAGGTGACATACTACCGGCTAAACCCGGTGAAAATAAAAAGTTAGTGGCAGGCGAAGGCGCCGAAATATCAAAAACAAATCCGCTCGAGCTTGTTTCTACAACAGCGGGGGTCCCCGTAGAAATACCTAACGGTATGCGAGTTGATGATATTTTTACCATCTCTGATGTAGATGTTAAAAGCGGCCATATTGATTTTGAAGGCAGTGTTATTGTGACTAAAAACATTGACCCAGGAATGCGAGTCACCGCAAAAGGCGACATTACTGTTTTTGGCACGGTCGAATCTGGCGAATTATCAGCCGGGGGAAACATCACTGTAAAGCAAGGCATTATTGGCCATCAAAAGCTCGAAGATAAAACATTGTCGTGCTCTATTAAAAGTGAAGGTGATGTTCATGTATCTCACGCACAATACTGTTATATGCAGGGCAAAAACATTTTTATAGACCGCCAAGCCAGCCATTGTGCTATTAAAGCAAAACACTTATTACAAGTTGGCCAAACAGAGTTACCCAAAGGGAAAATTTTTGGTGGAGAGATTCTTGATGCAACCGTGTTAATTGCTGGCGAAATAGGCAATGAATCAGGCGCAAAAATGGCTATCAATTTAGCCGCATCCGGCGCTGAAATAACGGCCAACACAGATAACTGCTTTAAAGACTTAGCAAAAACCGATGAGCAGCTTGATACCCTTCAAGCAGCACTAGAAAAAGCAGATAAAGTAAAAGATATAGAAAAAAAGAATCTGCTCATTAAAAAAATTGGCGCAACACAGCAGCATTATTGCCAACAAGCAGAGCAGCTAGAGAAAAAGTTATCTAGCCTAGATCATGAACTCCACGACCTACTAAGCGATGCAAATCTCGTCGTTAATACATCATTACACTCAGGGGTAGAGATCCATATTTTTGATAAAGTATTAAAAACTACCCGCAACTACCCACCTTGCAATATAAACCTACAAAACAATAAAGTAGAAATAAACTTTAAAACACATTAGGGCGCATTTAGCGCCCTTTATAATTTACAGTAAGCCACTTACCGTATCGTGCGTTTGCTTTGGCCATACACCGACTTGGACTTGTCCAATATGCTGCTTTTGCAGTAATAACATTGCTAAGCGCGATTGCCCTATCCCGCCACCAATTGTTTGTGGGAAAGCCTCTTCTAGTAATGCTTTATGCCAATCGAATGCTAGGCGTTCTTCATCGCCTGTTATGCTCAATTGCGCTTTTAATACATCAGGGCTTACACGAATACCCATAGATGATATTTCAAAGGCATCTTCTAACACAGGGTTCCACACTAAAATATCGCCATTTAATCCTGTGTATCCGTCAATCGTTTGGGTAGACCAATCGTCGTAATCTGGAGCGCGTACATCATGGATTTTGCCATCACCTAATGCCCCCCCAATACCAATTAAAAACACCGCACCGTACTCTTGTGCAATGGCTTTTTCGCGTTGCTTTGCGCTAAATTCAGGGTACATTTTGCGTAATTGCTCACTGTGTATAAACGTGATTTCACTAGGTAAGAATGGGGCTATACCAAAGCTTTCACTTACAAACTGCTCTGTTTGCTTAATACCAGTATAAATAGCTTTAACAGTGTCTTGTAATGTAGAGAGCGTACGTTCAGTACGTTGGCAAATTACCTTTTCCCAATCCCATTGATCAACATAAACAGAATGTATTGGGCTTAATGAGTCTTCATCTGGGCGCAACGCTTTCATTTGTGTATAAATACCTTCACCTACAGAAAAGCCGTAAGTCGCTAGCGTTTTACGTTTCCATTTAGCAAGCGAATGAACAACTTCATAGCTGCTATCGGTAATTGCTTTTACGTTAACAGCAACTGCATTCTCGTGGCCGCTCAGGTTATCTTGTGTGCCATCACCTACTTTGGCCAAAATAGGAGCCTGAACTTCAACTAACCCTAGTTGCTGCTCTAATTGCTGTGAAAAAAACTGCTTAACTTTACTTATTTGCTGCTGTTGCTGCACATAGTGTGAACTCATAATAATTGGCCTCATTCCCAGTTATTGTTACTTGCTTATTAATGAGAAAACACCCTGTAGGCGCCTTCAATGAGGTTACTGTAACGATTTAAACTTTTAATTCAATAACCCATAATAAAAATAGCTTTAATATGTAAAATCGATTAATTTACACGGTATAAAAATGTAGATTCACTAATTTAAGTAAGCAAAAATAATGGAAAATTATCAAATCGATAATCTCGATAAACAGATACTTCACGCTCTAATGGCCAATGCCCGTACAGCCTACGCAGAATTAGCTAAACGGTTTGCTGTAAGTGCCGGCACAATTCACGTACGCGTAGAAAAAATGAAACAAGCGGGCATCATTACCGGCACCCAATTAAGCATTAGTACAAAGCAACTAGGTTACGATGTATGTTGCTTTATTGGTATTAACTTAAACAACGCTCGCGACTACCCAGAAACACTGATTAAACTAGAAGCATTAGAAGAAGTAGTTGAAGCTTATTACACCACGGGTAACTACAGCATTTTTATAAAGGTAATGGCCAAGTCTATCGACCATCTGCAAGACGTGCTCATTAATAAAATACAAGCTATAGAGGCTATTCAATCAACCGAGACCCTAATCTCTTTGCAAAATCCAATTAGCCGCACAGTAATGCCTTAATAGATAAAATTACGTATAATTATCAAAAAAGAGGATCACCATGCAGCAAAATCGCTACCAACGAATAAAAGACGTGCTCTCACGTCGCCAAACAGACCTAACAGTCTGCCTAGAAGACGTACATAAACATCATAATCTCTCAGCTATTGTAAGAAGTGCTGATGCAGTAGGTTGCCATCATGTGCATGCTGTATGGCCAGAAAACCAAAAATGGCTGACCAATAATACCTCTGGCGGCAGTAAAAACTGGCTGGAAACACACCTGCATAAAAATATTGATGATGCTGCTGCGATGATGCGCAAGCACAACCCAGATGTACAAATATTAGCAACACATTTGAGCGAAGATGCTGTAGATTTTAGAGAAATCGATTACACAAAACCCACAGCTATAATCGTTGGCCAAGAAAAAACGGGGATTTCTGAGCACGCGCTAAAACACGCCGATCAAAACATTATTATTCCTATGCAAGGCATGGTGCAGTCACTTAATGTATCAGTAGCTGCTGCGCTTATTTTATTTGAAGCACAACAGCAACGAGAAAAAGCAGGGCTATATAAGCGCGATATGCTAAGTGAAGAGATTAAACACCCTATGTATTTTGAAGGGTATCACCCAGTTATTGCTAAGCAATGTAGATTAAAAAACCTACCTTACCCACCACTCGATGAAGAAGGTGAAATAGTCGCTAACGAGCAGTTTTGGCAAGCTTTAAAACATGCTTGATGCTTAGCAAACCTGTGAGTACACTTAACTCATTCACAAATAAACAGATTTGAGCCTACATTGTCTAAACCTAGCTTAAGCCAATACCCTATTACAGAACTTAAAGGGGTAGGCCCAAAAATGGCCGAACGCCTACAAAAGCTAGGTATAGCTACCGTGCAAGATATGCTCTTTCATTTGCCTTTACGCTATGAAGATCGTACCCGTATTTATGCTATTAACGATGTTACTTTGCAGAGCCACTGCACTGTTGAGGCAACAATAGAAACAAGCCAAGTGACCTTTGGTAAACGGCGTATGTTAGTGGTGCAAATAAACGATGGTACAGGTAGGCTTACTTTACGGTTTTTTAATTTTACAGCAGCGCAAAAAAACGCATTTAGCAGTGGCAAAATAATCCGTTGCTTTGGTGAAGTAAGACGCGGGCGCGTTGGTTTTGAAATGAGCCACCCAGAATACAGCATTAGCGATACCCCAAACGAGCAACCAACCGCCGCAACACTAACCCCCGTGTATTCAACCACCGAAGGCTTAAAACAATTATCAATTAGAGCGTTAAGTGAACAAGCCATCGATTTATTACATAAGTATTCTGTTGAAGAGCTTATCCCTGAAAAATGGCAACCCTCACATATGCAATTAAGTGACGCTTTATTGCTACTTCATCGCCCTGCGAATGATGTTGACATTATTTCGCTTGAACAAGGCATGCATCCGGCACAACAACGCTTAGTATTTGAAGAGCTACTTGCCCAAAACTTAAGCTTATTAAAAGTACGCGAGCAAGGGCAGCAAGTAAGTGCAGTTTCCCTAAGTCCTACAAATACATTAGAGAGCCAATTTTTAGCGCAACTCCCTTTTGCACCGACTAATGCACAAAATAGAGTTGTAGCCGAAATAAAAGGGGATTTACAGCATGCCTACCCCATGATGCGATTAGTACAAGGTGATGTAGGCTCAGGTAAAACACTGGTCGCAGCATTAAGTGCATTAACAGCAATAGCACAAGGTTTTCAAGTTGCCCTGATGGCACCTACAGAAATCCTTTCTGAACAACACGGAATAAATTTCAAGCAATGGTTTGAAAGTCTTGGGATTAACGTTGCCTGGCTAGGCGGTAAAACTAAAGGAAAAGAGCGTACTAATACACTTGAAAAAATCGCCTCAGGGGAAGCGCAAATGATAGTAGGAACGCACGCCCTATTTCAAGACGAGGTAAAATTTAATAACTTAGTATTGATTATCATAGATGAGCAACATCGCTTTGGTGTTCATCAACGCCTCTCACTGCGTGAGAAAGGCAAGTTTGGTAATTGTTATCCTCATCAGTTAGTCATGACCGCAACCCCCATTCCGCGTACATTGGCTATGACGGCCTATGCCGATTTAGAAACCTCAGTGATAGATGAGTTACCACCTGGGCGCACACCTATAACCACCGTTGCTATTCCTGATACACGCCGAGACGATATAATAAACCGTGTTAAGCTTGCCTGTAATGAACAAGGCAGACAGGTTTATTGGGTATGTACCCTTATTGACGAATCAGAAGCCCTACAATGCCAAGCAGCTGAAGACAGCGCATTACAATTAAAAGAGGCGTTGCCAGAGCTTAATGTCGGGCTCGTTCATGGCCGTATGAAAGCCGCTGAAAAACAAGCGATCATGAGCGACTTTAAAGCAGGCAATATTCACGTACTTGTTGCAACAACAGTAATAGAAGTAGGTGTAGACGTACCTAATGCCAGTTTAATTATCATAGAAAACCCTGAGCGCTTAGGATTAGCACAATTACATCAATTACGCGGGCGCGTAGGACGAGGAGCCACCGCTTCGCATTGCGTATTGTTATATCATGCCCCTCTTTCTCACACCGCTCAAAAACGTTTAGGTGTATTAAGAGACAGTAGCGATGGCTTTGTCATCGCAGAGCGAGATTTAGAAATACGTGGGTCAGGTGAAGTGCTCGGCACTAAACAAACTGGCTTAGCAGAATTTAAAATAGCGGATCTTACTCGAGATAAACACACGCTAAATCAAGTCAGGCCCATTGCGCAGCAAATGCTAAAGCAAAACCCCGACCTTATAGACCCTTTAATTCATCGCTGGCTAGGTAATAAATCTAACTACGCACAAGCATAATTACGCTAAAGTACTCGTAAAGCTCACTGCTAAAACGCTATATTTACCATACAAAGATGTGCGGCGAGCCTTATCCGCGGGTTTCGTGATACTCAACCCACGCTACGGAGGTGGTGAAGACTGTGCGAATAATATCTGGAATGTATTTTTCACTTTTCTACGGACGTAAAAAAGCCCGGCTCTTTCGAGTCGGGCTTTCTTGTATTTGGAGCCTGGCGATGTCGTAGTGCCCACAGCGGTAGAGAGTCACATAGCAAATGGGACATTATCATTGTGTCGGGTCGGCCTTCCGTGGGGCTCGCCTTCGAGCTGTTTTATTTGAATACTGAGTTTGGCATGGGTTCTTGGTTATTTACTAAACTCCAGACAGCAAAAAACCCGTCACATCGCTGTAACGGGTTTCTCTTATTTGGAGCCTGGCAATGTCGTAGTGCCCACAGCGGTAGAGAGTCACATAGCAAATGCGACACTATCATTGTGTCGGGAGTCGCTTCGCTCACCCGACCTACATTCTAGAAATAGATGAGTGTGCATTAATTGTCCGCATTTCACTTTTCTGCGGACGTAAAAAAGCCCGGCTCTTTCGAGTCGGGCTTTCTTGTATTTGGAGCCTGGCAATGTCCTACTTTCACATAGCAAATGCTACACTATCATCGGCGCTGTTTCGTTTCACTACTGAGTTCGGCATGGGGTCAGGTGGGTCCAAAACGC
>NZ_JAQREI010000026.1:0-35973 GCF_028599215.1 Pseudoalteromonas sp. Angola-30 | reverse complement strand
GAGCTAAGCTTTAATTTACCCTTACAAGATTCGCAGGAGTAGGTATGAAACAGCAACCTATGATGCAAGACTTACCCTCAATGGCGATTCGCCGCCCAGTACTTATTGTGGTGCTTAACTTGTTAATTATTATTGCAGGTATCGCTGCTATTGCGGGTGTTGAAGTAAGAGAGCTTCCTGATGTAGATAGACCACGTATTACGGTTTCGGCGCCATTTCCTGGTGGCTCGCCTGAGACCGTTGATACCGAAGTAACCAGCAAATTAGAAGGCGCAGTAGCGCGTGTAAGTGGCGTTAAATCGATACGCGCACAAAGTGAAGAGGGAAATGCACGTATTGTGGTCGAATTTAGACCAGGCATAAATTTAGATGACGCCGCGAATGAAACGCGTGAGTCTGTTGCACGTGTAGAGCGAGACCTTCCAGAGGAGGTCGAGCGTGTTTCTATTATTAAAGCCGACAACGACGCCGAAGCAGTTGTATCTCTGACTGTTTCAAGTGAAAATTTATCGCTTGAAGCACTTACCGAGCGCGTAAATGTTGACTTAGCGCCGCAATTTTTAACTATTCCGGGTGTCGCAGATGTACGCTTAAACGGTGATAGAGAACGCGTATTAAGAGTACGAATTGACCCGCTAAAACTAAGTAGCTTTAATTTAACAGTGCCTGATGTAGCACAAGTGCTTAGCCAAGCACCGTTTGATGTGCCAGCAGGGAGTTTAAAGTCAAACGATCAGCAAATTATTGTACGTGCCGATGCAACCTCTATTACTCCAGAACAAGTTGGCGATATTATAATACAAGGCGATACCCGAATTAGTGATATTGCAGCTGTGTATTTTGGCCCTGCCGATCCGCGCTCTATGGTAAGGCTAAACGGTAAGCCCGTTATTGGTATGGAAATTATTCGACAAGCACAATCAAATACAATTGAAATATCAGATGAAGTGCTCAAGCTCATTACAAGCATGCAAACGCGCTTTCCTGAAATGGAATTTACACTTACCTCCGATGACGCACAATTTATAAGAAGCTCAGTAGATGAAGTAATTTACTCTTTATTACTTACAGTATTGTTAGTGGTTGTCACTTTGTGGGTATTTATTGGCTCTTGGCGCGCCACTTTAGTGCCTGCTTTTGCTATTCCTGTTGCCTTAATAGGGTCTTTAGCACTTATATGGGCACTGGGTTTTTCAATAAATATTTTAACCTTGTTGGCGCTAGTATTAGCCACAGGCTTAATTGTTGATGATGCCATAGTAGTAAGTGAAAATATTCAGCGCCAGCGGGGGCTAGGTTTAGGGCGTCGGGCAGCTGCTGTAATAGGCACGCGCGAGGTATTTTTTGCTGTTGTAGCAACCACGGCAGTACTTGCTGCTGTATTTATACCTATTGCGTTTTTACCCTCTACTGCGGGTCGCTTATTTAGAGAGTTTGGTGGTGTACTTGCCGGTGCGGTAATTATATCAAGCTTTGTGGCACTTTCATTAGTGCCTGCTCTTACATCCAAATTAAAGTTAAAGCAGGGCGGTTTTCACCCATTTGCTAAACTAGGCCATTGGTTGGGTGGTATTTATACAAAAACAATTCATAAAGTGCTTAACCATGCATGGCTTACGTTTGCGCTCTGTTTATTGGTTGCAGCAGGCTCAGGGGCGTTGTACGCCAGTTTAGACAGCGAGCTTTTACCCACAGAAGACCGAGGTAAAATTCGTATATTTGCACGCGGCCCAGATGGTGTAGGGCTTAACTTTATGGATAGGCAAGCGATAAAAATGGAAGATATTTTACTTCCCTTTGTCGATAGCGGCGAAATTGAGTCAATTTATACTGTGGTAGGCCAATGGGACCCTAATATTGTGTTTATTACTGTGCCATTAAAGCATTGGGATGAGCGCCATTTTAGCCAACAAGAAATTATTAATAAGATACGCCAGCCACTTGGCGATATTCCAGGAGCACCGGCTTACCCAGGTGGGGCTAATAGTTTAAATCTACGTGGTCAAGGGGGAGGCGTTGAAATCGCGCTGCTTGGGCAAGATTATTTGCAAATATTTAAAGCGGCTCAGCAGTTTTCTGCGGCATTAGAAAAAGCCGTTCCTGAGGTGGCACCTGTGCGTATTTCGTATCAGCCATCGCAACCACAACTTAGAGTAAATATAGACAGACGCCGTGCACAAGAGCTCGGTGTATCGCTAGACGACATTGCCATTACTTTGCGCGCAGCAATAAATGGCGATGACGTAGAAGATTTAAACATTGGCGATCAGTCTGTGCCAATTATGCTCCAAGCGCAAAACCAAACCATAAACAGTCCAAGTGATTTGGCTAATTTATACATCAGAGCGGGTAATGGCAGTTTAGTACCATTAAGTAGTGTGGCCTATATTTCTGAAGAAGGCGTGGCTGCAGAGCTTGAACGTCATGCCCAGCGCCGCTCAATAGAGCTCAGCATGGAGTTGCCAGAATCGTTAACCATTGCTGCTTTAGTAGAGCAAATAAAAACAGTGTCTGAGCAATCGTTAGAGCCAGGTATTGCACTTGCGTTTAAAGGCGAAGCGCTTACGTATGAAGAAACATCTAGCGAAGTACTTGTAACTTATGTACTGGCTTTTTTAATTGTATTTTTAGTATTGGCTGCTCAATTTGAAAATGTAAATAGTGCCATTGTGGTTATGATAACCGTACCCTTTGGTATTACCTCGGCCATCTTAGCGCTTTATTTAACCGGCACGTCGTTAAATATTTACTCTCAAATTGGTTTAGTGATGCTGATAGGCTTAATCGCTAAAAATGCAATTTTGCTTGTTGAATTTGCAGACCAATTACGCGATCAAGGTTTAACGGTCAGAAAAGCCGTCGAGCAAGCTGCGCTGGTACGTTTACGCCCAATTACGATGACCCTTATATCGACTCTACTTGGAGCATTGCCGTTAATTCTCTCTACAGGCGCAGGGGCTGAGGCCCGAAATGCAATTGGCTGGGTGGTGTTTGGCGGCTTAGCACTTGCGGTGTTGTTTACGCTTTATCTTACTCCGGTAATTTACTTAGGCTTAGCACGCTTTACCACGCCAAGGGGGGATGAATCTAAGCAGCTCGCACAAGAGCTTGAAAAAATAGACTAACCTTAAAGCCATGCCCAGCAACGTTTTTAAATTAAAAGTGTACTGGGCAGGGTTATGGCTTGATTGGCACTACTTGTTTGTTAAGATAGCCACTTAAGCATATACATGCCTTTTTGTGTGGCCACAAGGAATCCCCAATGCAAGCCGAACAAGTTGAAATTGCGCAGTTTTTAGCGCAGCACCCGCCATTTGATGACTTACCGACAAACGCTTTAAACGAGCTTGCGCAACAAGTTGAGGTAGCTTACTACCGCTCGCAAACTGATATTTTAACGTTAGGCCAAGACATCGCTGATTTATTTATAATTCGCAGTGGCTCTGTGGAAATTTATCGTCGTAATAACGAGCTTTATAACCGCTTAGATGTGGGCGGTATTTTTGGCCAAATGGGCTTGTTGATGAATCGTAAAGTGCGCTTTCCTGCAAAGGCGCTCGAAGACACCCTAGTGTACTGTATTAACTTTACGCTGTTTAACCGTTTTTGTGACGAGTTTGACGGCTTTGCTGATTATTTTGAAGCCGATGGCAATGTACGCCTTCGCCAAGCGTTAGTTGAGCAAGCCGACAGCAACGATTTAACAACCGCCAAAGTTAAGTCGCTCATTCATCGCGATGTGGTAACGCTAAGTACGCAAACCACCATACAGGATGTGGCTAAAGTAATGACAGAAGAAGCGGTATCTTCTGTGTTAGTTACCGATTTAGACAAACCAATAAGCGACGACCCAGAAGAAGACGATGGGCAAATTGTAGGCATTATTACCGACCGCGATATACGCACAAAAGTGGTAGCCGAAGGCCTAGGGCTTGATGTTACCGCAGATAAAATTATGTCGACTAATCTTGTACTGCTTGATTCAAATGCCTATGTATTTGAAGCCGTCCTTGCCATGCTGCGCGACAACTTGCACCACTTACCTGTGGTACAAAAGCGCCGACCTATTGGTGTTATTTCACTATCCGATATTTTAAGGTACGAGTCGCAAAGTAGCTTACTCTTGGTGCGCGGTATTTTAGCGCAGCAAACCATTGAAGATTTAGCACATTACGCGCGCCAGCTGCCTAATGTATTTGTACGTATGGTAAACGAAGATGCTAATTCACATATGATTGGTACGGCAATGGCGGTAATAGGGCGTACTTTTAAACAGCGCTTATTAGTACTGGCTGAAGAAAAATATGGCCCGCCGCCAGTACCTTACTGTTTTATAGCGTTAGGCTCTATGGCGCGAGATGAACAACTTATTGTAACAGATCAAGATAACGCGCTTATTTTGGATGACAATTACGATGATGAAAAACACAACGAGTACTTTCAAAATATTTCTGATTTTGTCTGTGATGGCTTAGCGCAATGTGGTTATACCTATTGTAGCGGCGAAATTATGGCCTCGTTCAAAAAATGGCGTAAAACACGCTCGCAATGGTTTGATCAATTCTCACAGTGGATAGCCTTACCTAAACCACAAGCACTGCTTAACAGCTCAATATTCTTTGATTTAGATGGGGTGTGGGGTAAAACAAAATGGGCCGACGAGCTTAAAATTTTTATTGCTAAACAAAGTAAACAAAACCGGGTGTTTTTAGCAAATATGGCCGCCAATGCCCGAAACCGCACACCGCCACTTGGTTTTTTTAAAGGCTTTGTGCTTGAGCATAACGGCCAGCATAAGCGTTCAATGAACTTAAAACGCAGAGGCACCGCGCCGCTTTCTGATGTGATAAGAGTGCATGCACTGGCGATAGGCTCTCGTAAGCAAAATTCGTTTGAACGCCTTGAAGATATTATTGAATCGCGCCTGTTACCTGAGGGTAAAGCACAAGATTTACGTGACGCGTTAGAATACATTGCCATGATGCGAATTCGCCATCAAGCATGGCAAATAGAGCAAGAAGAAGAGCCCGATAACGACATAGACCCGCATTTACTTTCGCCGTTTGAGCAACGCAACTTAAAAGAAGCGTTTGCCATACTCGAAAAAGCACAAAGCTACTTAAAGTTTAGCTACTCAGCCAATGCGGGTGTTAAGTAACGAATGGCTAAGCAATCGTATTTTGACTGGCAGGCTCATTATAAAACACTGGCTAAAAACGCTAAAAATGAGCATTTAAAGGCGTTTTATCAGCACGCTTATGGTGATACGCACACGCCCATAAAAGACATTTCGTTTGTGGCTCTTGATTTTGAGACAACCGGTCTAAATAGTGAGGTGGACGATATAGTCAGTATTGGCTTAGTCCCTTTTACAATGCAAAGAGTGTACTGCACACATGCTAAGCATTGGGTAGTGCAGCCTCGTAAAAGCTTAAGTGAGGAGTCGATTGTTATTCATGGTATTACGCATTCAGAAGTGGATGATGCTCCCGATTTAACCTCTCGACTAGGGCCGCTACTTAATGCACTTACTGGTAAAGTCGTGGTGGTGCATTATGCAGCGATAGAGCGGCACTTTTTAAACAATGCATTACTTGCGCGAATTAATGAAGGGATCCAGTTTGCATTAGTCGATACCATGGAAATTGAGCAACGAGCACTGCGCGCCCGCCAAGGCTTAATAGGGCGTTTGTTTAATCAAAAGGTAGGCTCACTTAGACTCACAGATTGCCGCAGTCGATACTCTTTGCCTGCTTATCATAATCACAATGCGCTAACTGATGCATTAGCCACAGCAGAGCTGTTAATTGCACAGCTGCAATACCATTACCGCGATGATACGCCATTGGCTGAATTACTAAGTTAAATCTATTTTAAATTTTAGCGAATGCAATACAGAGTTAAATTATTAACCAGCGTTTAGCTTAGCCAATAAAAACGCCGCATATTATGCGGCGTTTTTTTAGTTTACTGGCAAGCGACTAATTATTTAACAGCGCGAGGCTCAGTACGTAATCCTAATAATAGGCTTACACACATTAGTAGTAACACTAAAGTAAACGGAAGACCTGTTGAAACAGCACCCGCTTGTAATGCTTGAATCGCCTCTGTACCGCCAATCCATAATAGAGCAGCAGCAATAGAGCCCTCAACCGTAGCCCAAAAGATGCGTTGTGGTACTGGCGCATCCACTTTACCGCCTGCTGTAATTGAGTCGATAACTAATGAACCCGAGTCAGAAGAGGTAATGAAAAACACTAATACTAAAACCACAGCTAGGAACGAAAGCACGCTCGACATAGGTAGTTCGTCTAGCATTTGGAACATCGCCATAGGTACATCGGTTAAACCGTTTACGCCTAAGCTACCTACACCTTGAACAACTTGGTCTATTGCAATGCCGCCGTAAATAGACATCCATAAAATAGTAACCGCAGTAGGAATTAATAATACAGCGATTAAAAACTCTCTAATTGTACGACCACGAGAAACACGCGCAATAAACATACCTACAAACGGTGACCACGAAATCCACCATGCCCAGTAAAATACAGTCCAACCGTGCATCCATGTTTCGTCTTCACGGCCATGTGGGTTGCTCAGTGGAATAATATTTTCAACATAACCCATAACCGTATTTGGTACGTTACCGATTGCCACAGCAAAGCCAACTAAACCAACAAACAGGAGTAAGGCAAATGCAATGAGCATGTTTATATTACTAAGGACCTTTACGCCGCCATCAATGCCGCGTACTACTGAGATAATAGCTAGTAAGGTAACGCCAATAATAACCAATAATTGTGCGCCTACGCCGCCATCAGTTCCAAATACATGATTAATACCTGCAGAAGCCTGCTGTGCGCCTAAACCTAACGAGGTTGCAAGGCCAAATAAAGTGGCAAGCACGGCAAGAATATCAATAATATGACCAGGCCAACCCCAAGCTCTGTCGCCTAATAGTGGATAAAAAATTGAACGGATTGATAAAGGAAGACCTTTATTATAAGTAAAAAACGCAAGTGAGAGCGCTACAACGGCATAAATAGCCCACGGGTGAAGACCCCAGTGAAACATGGTTGCACCCATTGCTACTTTTGCAGCCTCTGGCGTATTTGCGGTTACATTAAGTGGGGTTTCGTACCAGCCGGTAAAATAAGCTACAGGCTCTGCAACACCCCAAAACATTAACCCAATACCCATACCTGCGGCAAATAACATGGCAAGCCATGACATACGCGAGTGAGTTGGTTTAGCTCCTTCTCCGCCTAAACGAATATTCCCATAGGGCGATACAATTAATGCCAAACAAAATATAACAAAGAAGTTTGCTGCCCACATAAAAAACGCATCAAAGTTATTTATTATATCGAGCTTAATACCATCAAGCGTTGCTTTGGCTGTTTGCGCATCCGAAACGAGAATGGCGACTAAAAAGATGACAATCAAACCGGCACTAATACCAAAAACAGGATTATGTATATCAAATCCCCATTTTTGCACGTTATCTTGACCTACGGTGTAGTCCGTATTATCAATACTATACTTGTCATGATTTTCGCTCATGAATACCTCTTATGTTGTCCTAACAAGCCAGAGAGTTCCGGCATAACACTAAGTTAATTAGCCACACAGTAAGTTGCATTATTTACAATAAAACTTATTTGAGGACTAACTAAATTAATCGCTGATCATACCCTTAATAGTGTATGAGTTAAATCGTAAATGTAAAACTATTTGGTTATATATGCCTGATTACTTAGCGCTAAAAGCTATTTATCACTAAAAAGATAAGCTATTGTTAATTCAGTGAGTGTTAAAAATTAGTTTGTTATTAAACTAAAATTAAAGCAGCGCTACCAAACTCGTTTAGTCATTAATACATTAGTCTACGTTTTAAATGGGTAGAGGGTTTGATTTAATCATTATGTAACATGCATAAAGGTAAAATCTGGGGTAGGCTTTATTTAATCGCAAAGAGTGAAAAGGACTAACTTTAATATGCTAAACACGAAAACGAATGAAGCGCACAGTACTGAAAAAATACACGCTCAATTTCAGTCAATTCGCCAACTTAGTCTCACACTTATAAAAAACCTCAGCACAGAAGATTGCCAACTACAAGCAATGGATGATGCAAGCCCAATGAAATGGCACTTAGCTCATACCACGTGGTTTTTTGAAACATTTTTACTTGCTAAGTATCTGCCTAACTACACGCTCTTTGATGAACAATTTAAGGTGCTTTTTAACTCCTACTATAACGGCATAGGTGAGCAATTTAAGCGTGCTAATAGAGGGTGTTTATCTCGCCCCAGTTTAGAGGTGGTGTTGCGCTACAGAGCTTATGTTGATAATGCGCTAAACGAGCTGCTTCAATTAGGCACTAACCAAACACTGTGCAATATTATAGAACTTGGGCTGAATCATGAGCAGCAACATCAAGAGCTCATGCTAATGGATATTAAATATAATTTTTCGGTTAATCCAAGCTTTCCTGCCTACAGCCAAACCCCAAATAACTTAATAAAGGTGAGTGATTCGTTAGGCACTTTAAAATATACCGAATTTAGCCAAAGCATAACCAATATAGGGGCTGATGCTAAAAACGGCTTTTCGTACGATAACGAACAACCTAAACATCAAGCCCTTATCCATGCGTTTAGTTTTGCTAACCGATTAGTGACTAATAGAGAGTACTTACAATTTATAGAGGCGGGCGGGTATAAAAACCCTTCATTTTGGTTAAGTGATGGCTGGGCTAATATAAACACCGAGCAACTTAGTCACCCTTTATACTGGCAGTATATTGACGGGCAGTGGTTTGAATTTACTCTCTACGGACTGCAGCCTTTAAATTTAGATGCGCCAGTGAGCCATGTAAGTTATTTTGAAGCGGCAGCCTATGCTAATTTTGTAAATGCGCGCCTACCTACTGAGTTTGAATGGGAGTATGTAGCGCAGCAGCAAGCACTTAAGCAACAGCAAAACGATTTGCTTACGCCAAGTGTATGTAAAAACCCAGATGATATCTCGCAGTTAAGCGATACATGTTGGCAGTGGACTAATAGCGCCTATTTACCTTACCCAGGCTTTAAACCCTTTAGCGGAGCCGCAGGGGAATACAATGGTAAATTTATGAATAACCAAATGGTTTTGCGTGGCGGGTGTGTATTTACCCCAAAAGATCATTTAAGACAGACCTACCGTAACTTTTTTTATCCGCACCAAACGTGGATGTGCAGCGGCATTAGACTAGCAAAGGACATACTATGAGCCAAGTAACAGCAATTAATCAGCAATCAATAACCGATCTAGACTTTTTAAATGATGTATTACATGGACTTGCTCAACAGCAAAAGTCGCTGCCGTGTAAGTATTTTTACGATGATAAAGGGGCGGCTTTATTCGAGCAAATAACCTCATTGCAAGAGTACTATGTTACCCGCACTGAACTTGCCATATTAGAAGATTACTCAAAAGCTATCGCTAATAGACTGCCCGAGAACCTATCAATTATTGAGCCTGGCTGTGGCTCGGGTAAAAAGGTCGCGTATTTACTCGCCCATATGAGCAATGTAAAAACCTTTGTTCCTTTTGAAATATCATCAGAGATGCTTAATTACTCGTTAGCGCATTTATCACCGTTATTTCCGGAGCTGGCCATTACGCCATTGCTAGGTGATTTTACCCATAGCCAAATGGTTAAGCAGTTAACAAAAGACACCGCCTTAGACAGCCAAACAAATTTAGTTTATTTTCCAGGCTCTACACTGGGTAACTTTGCGCCAGTAAAAGCCATTGAAATAATGAATAATTTCCACCGTTTATGTGGTGTTGATGGCTATGTATTAATAGGTATTGATTTAGTAAAAGAGCGACAAGTGTTACTTGATGCTTACGATGACAAGGCCGGCATTACCGCAGCCTTTAATAAAAACTTGCTCCAGCGTATAAATAACGAGTTAAATGGCACGTTTATTTTAGATAATTTTAAACACGAATCGCGATTTAACGAAGTGCACAGCCGTATTGAAATGCATTTAGTGAGCAAGTGTAATCAAAGCGTGGTCATTAACGATAAGCAAATAGACTTTGTAGCGGGAGAGAGTATTCACACTGAAAACTCGCACAAATATACGCTTGAGTCGTTTAAAAATCTTGCTGCTCAGGCTAATTTATCGCTTGAACAAACATGGCAAGACGAGAAAAGCTACTTTGCACTTTGCCTACTAAGGCCAATGTAATAGCTTAATTTACAACTACCTGATTGCTGCTAAACGTGTAGTTTAGCAGCGCGCCCTTTGGTGACTGCTGCATAAGGCTTACTTTATTTAAACCATGCAGTCTAAAAATAAGGGGCGCAATAACCGACACAGCAGAGCCTGTAGCCGTATCTTCATTTACCCCAAATTGCGGCGCAAAATACCTAAAATATGCGCTTGCGCTGTTTTTATTAATACTATGTATTTGCAGTGCAATTACCGCATTGTTATGCACATTTACTAAATGTGTAAAATTAACCTCTAAATGCTTTAAATCAGCCATGTTTTTAAACAGTACAACGGTATAGCCATTTTTATAAGCTGTTGAGTAAGTTGCTTTTATAGAGTGCGAAAACACATCACTAAGGCTGTTAACCTCATCACTCTTTTTTAAATTAATAGCCGCTAGCTGAAGTTGTACCCGGCCTGTAATTCGCTTGATTTTAAACCGTTCTTTATCGTTTGAAATAAAGTGTGAAGGGCAAAAACCAAAGTGTGCTAATAAACATTTTGCAGCAGCAAGGGTGCCATGGCCGCAGCGCTTAATTTCTGATGTTTGGTTAAACCAGCGAATGTTACATACACGGTGAGAAATTTCATTTTCATTTAAAAAAACGCTAGCAGGGTGCTGCGAATTTGATGCAATTTTTTGCATTACACGCGTACTTAACCCTTGCGTATAAATAACAATTAACGCACTTGAACCGGCTAAGTTATGCTGTGAACTAGAGAATACAGGAACTGAATAAAGGTGCTTTATATATCGCAACCTAGGCTGTTGTAGCCTACGTTGCGATAAAAGGGTGCGTTTAGCCTTTGCTTGCATACGCGTCGTTGTGAACGCCAGCAGCACGGCCTGAAGGATCAGCATTATTTTGAAATGATGCATCCCATGCAAGTGCTTCAGGGGTTGAACACGCAACCGACTTACCATGTGGTACACATTTAGCTGATGCATCACCTGGGAAGTGTGATTCAAAAATAGAGCGATAGTAATACGCTTCTTTAGAATCTGGCGTGTTAATAGGGTACTTAAACTTAGCGTTAGCAAGCTCTTGGTCGCTTACTTGCTCGTTTACAAACTCTTTTAACGTGTCTATCCAGCTGTAGCCAACACCGTCTGAGAATTGCTCTTTTTGACGCCACAGTACTTCTTCAGGCAGGTAGCCATCGAAGCCTTCGCGTAAAATGTGCTTTTCAATTTTGCCATCTTTACACATTTTCGCTTCAGGGTTGATACGCATAGCCACATCAACAAACTCTTTATCAAGAAACGGTACGCGTGCTTCTACGCCCCATGCAGCCATTGACTTATTGGCACGTAAACAGTCAAACATATGCAGCTTTGACACTTTACGGTTTAGCTCTTCATGAAATTCTTGTGCGTTTGGCGCTTTATGGAAGTATAAATAGCCACCAAATAGTTCATCAGCGCCTTCGCCCGATAATACCATTTTAATACCCATAGCTTTAATTTGGCGCGCCATTAAATACATTGGCGTTGAAGCACGGATGGTGGTTACATCGTACGTTTCAATGTGGTAAATAACCTCACGAAGCGCATCAATACCTTCTTGAATGGTAAAGTGAATAGGGTGATGTACTGTGCCAATCATATCCGCTACTTTTTGCGCAGCGGCTAAATCAGGTGAACCCTCAAGCCCAACAGAAAATGAATGCAGCTTAGGCCACCATGCGTCACTTTCATCGTTATCTTCAATACGTTTAGCGGCAAAACGTTGCGTAATAGCCGAAATAACCGACGAGTCTAAACCGCCCGATAGCAATACGCCATACGGTACATCACACATTAGCTGGCGTTTTACAGCGCTTTCTAGCGCTTCTTTTACGTCTTGCGCTTGTGCGTTGTTATCTTTAACTGCATCAAAGGTTTCCCAATCGCGCTTATAATAAGGCGTTAGTTCACCATTTTTGCTGTATAGGTAGTGCCCTGGTGGAAACTCTTCAATGTGCTTACAAATTGGTGAAAGCGCTTTAAGCTCTGAGGCAACATAAAAATTACCATGCTCATCGTGACCAGTATAAAGCGGAATAATACCAATATGATCGCGGCCAATTAAGTACGCATCGTTTTCTTCATCGTATAAACAAAATGCAAAAATACCATTTAAGTCATCTAAAAACTCAGGCCCTTTTTGTTTGTATAACGCTAAAATAACTTCACAGTCTGATTGAGTCTGAAATTCAAAATCAACCTCTAACTCTGCTGCCAGCTCTTTGTGGTTATAAATTTCGCCGTTAACCGCTAAAATATTTGTTTTTTCAGGGTTATATAATGGTTGTGCGCCGCTTGATACACCAACAATGGCTAAGCGTTCATGCACTAAAATCGCTTTTTCAGATGAATACACACCAGACCAATCTGGGCCACGGTGCCTTAGTAGTTTTGACATTTCAATTGCTTGGGTACGCAACTGAGTGGCGTTAGATTTAATATCTAATACACCAAAAATTGAACACATAGTAACTCCTCATTCCTATTATGTGTGCAGCAGGGCAACTTTGCTGTGCTGCGAAACCTTGTTTTATCAGAAATAATTACTCAAGTCACACTGCTTTTACAATTAATTAAGAATAATTTATGCACCAACTGAAAAGTGCGCGCACCAAAGTAGTGCGCCACGCACAAGTGCGGCTATATTTACAACACCTTTGGTGTTTAAAGTGGCGTTAATATGGCATTTAGTGCAGTGTTTGCAAAAACGCACACTGCACAAATGCACCAAGTGTGTGCGAAAATTAAAGCAGAGCTTAAATTGCCTTATTATAATTTTTTGCGTTAGCGTGTTTTAATTTTATGCACTTAATTAACCAAACTATGCATACTTATTGCAAGTTAAGTAGAGCGCCGCTTGTACTTTTATTAGCTCCTTGTAATAGGTTTATTTCTCAGCTTAAAGTTAACTGTATTTAAGCGCCAAGCTGAGCTGATGTAAGTGACCTTTAAGCTTTTGTTTTGCTAAGCTAGCTTGCTCATGGGTTACTTGCTTAAATTCAATAGAGTCACCGGGTCTAAATTGCGCAAATTGATGTAAATCAGCCTCTATTACTGTGCCAAGTAATGGGTAGCCACCGGTTGTTTGAGCGTCGTTAAGTAATACAATAGGCTCCCCACTGGGCGGTAATTGAATAGAGCCCGGGCCTGTACCAAGAGAGGCAAGTGAGTGACTATGAGTTAGGGGGCTTTCGTTTGTTAGCCTAAGGCCCATTCTGTTGCTGTTATGGCTTACTTTAAACGCCGTTGAAAAAAACTGTTTAAGTAGCGTATCACCTAATAGTTGCGCATGTGGGCTTGCATGTACCCTAATCACCTTTAGTTTAGGCGGAGTAATAGCGCCGCGCTGTATAAAACGCGTTATTGGCACGGGCGATGTTTTAATAGGAATAATGTCGCCCTCGCTAAGTGCTTTACCTGCTAAACCGCCAAAGAGCGCGTTTAAATCGGTTGATTTTGAGCCCATGATATCTTTAACATCAATGCCACCTTGTACGGCTACATAGGCACGCAAACCAGCGCGGCCAGTATCAAAGCTTAAAGTTTGTTTGGCTCTTACTTGGTAACTCCAGCCAGGGTACAAGGGTGTTTCATCAAGTGCAGCGTTTAAATCAGCACCTTGTAGGGCAATAACAGTATCGGTTTCAAACTGTAACTCGCAAAGGCCTAGCGTAACCTCAAGCACAGCTTCATTATCTTTGTTACCCACTAATTTATTGGCAATTATTTGTGCGTAAGGGTCTAAACAACCCGCTTGGCTTACACCTAAATGACGATAACCGCAGCGCCCGCCATCTTGAATTGTAAGTTGTACACCAGGTTTAAGAACTTTTATCACTTTATGCTCCTTGCACTGTGTTTATTGAAACGAACGATAGCGTGTCGCCGGGTTTAAATAAGCAAGGATCTGAGTGTGTACTATCAAAAAGGGGCGTGTTTGTGTGGCCAATGATATGCCAACCGCCAGGTGTTTCTGCTGGGTAAATGGCAGTTTGCTCTGCGCCTAAAGCAATGGCACCTTTAGGTACTTTAGTACGCGGCGTGTCTCTGCGTGGGATATGCAAGCGTGAATCTAATCCATATAGGTAAGCAAACCCGGGCTGAAACCCTAAAAATAAAACGTGGTAAGTGGCTTGGCTATGTATTTGAATAATTTGCTGGGGTGTTAAATTAGTTTGTTTGGCAACAAAATCTAAATCTTCTCCTTCATAAGTAGTGTGTATTTTATGGTGAGTGCCTTTAAATGTTGTTGCTTGTACTTTGTCCCATAAATCAGGCAAGGCGTTTTGCCATTTTTCTAAATTACTTGCTGATTTTAAATAAAGCGTTAAAGAGTTCATGCCTGGGACTAAATCGATAAATTCGTTACTTTGCTTTAGCTGCTTAGTGAGTGCCCAAATTTTTTTTTGAGTGTCTAACACATTGTTTTGTTTATGCTGTGTGGCATCTAATAGCAAACTGTTATTTGTTAAAGTAAATACCTGTAAAAATGCAGTCATAATTTAATCTTTTTATACAACGTGCAGCAAAGCTAACATAGTTTTGTCAATTTATTCAGTACCTAGCCATAAGAAAAATAAACGAAAAAGAAATGCAGACTCAAACTGTATTCAAATTTAGCACGTATTTATTTACTGAAATTAAAACAAGGGATGTTGGGTCTTAATTAAAACACGTAGGTATTAAGAGGTATTTATGACATTTTCTCGCTCAGTTTATTTATTAGGCGCCGCTATTACATTTAGCGCTGACTGCTATGCTTTATCAACCGAAAAAATAGAGCACAGTGACGTAGAGGCCACAATGCATATAAAAACCATTGTGTTAGGTTCTGGCTGTTTTTGGGGAGCCGAAAAGCGCTACGAAGCACTAGAAGGGGTTATTGATGCAGAGTCGGGGTATGCAGACGGGTACGGCTTTAAAGCAACCTATAAAAATATCACCGACCAATCTCGCCGGTTTGACGAAAACAACTACGCTGAAGTAGTGCAAGTGATGTACAACAGCAATATTATTTCTTCTAAAGCGCTATTACAAAATTACTTTGAAAGCCATGATCCTACACAATCGAATCGCCAAGGTAATGATATTGGCACGCAGTATCGATCAATTATTCTTACGACCACTAAAGAGCAAGCGCAGCTTGCAGAGCAAGTTAAAGCCGAGTATCAGCCGTTATTAAGTGCAGCCGGTTATGGGCCAATTAAAACAGTAATAAAACCGCTTGAGGGGTTTGTATCTGCTGAGGAGTATCATCAAAATTATTTACAAAAGAACCCAAATGGCTATTGCCCAGATCACGCCACGGGTGTGGTATTTAATAAAACTAAAAAAGCAGATGTAGACAATAGTGTTTTACTCACGGGCAAGCAGATTGTGGTACTTGATTCGCGCGAATACTGCCCTTACTGTGAAAAATTTAAAAAAACAGTCGCTAACAATTACAAAGGTTCAATCCCACTGACATTTCGCCATGCTGATGAGCTTAATGGCCTAACTATAAAATCGGCAACTTGGGCAACCCCCACCATTTTGTTTTTAGAAAATGGAAAAGAGGTGTACGCGCGTCAAGGCTATGCAAGCCCCGCTGAATTTTACAAAGCGCTTGGCGCCTTTAAGCTAGGCGATAGTGATGCCTACGAAGTCGCATTTAATGAGCGCACCGACAGACCTTACTGTAAAGAGTATAAAGAATTTAAAAACACTCCCGATGGCGTATTTGTTGATAAATTAAGTGGTGAGCCATTATTTGATACTCGCGATAGATTTAATTCGGGCACGGGGTGGTTGTCGTTTAAACACCCAGTTAAAAATAGTGTTACTAAGCATAAAGATACCAGCTGGGGGATGACTCGAATAGAGCTTAAATCAAAAAGCACAGGTATACATTTAGGGCATTTATTTAAAGGTGAGGGACCAAGAGGCACAGATAGATACTGTATTAATGCTACTGTGTTAGAGTTTATACCTCGTGACAAAAGCTAATTTATAAGAGCGATTAATTCGCTCTTTTATATTTAATAAATCTAAACTTTAATTAACTGTGATTATGATATATAAATTAATAATCCAAACGATATTAACGGCATTTTACTATCAAATTGATTAACACGTTAGCACTTGTATCAGGGCTTATAACTATAAGCCCTGTATTAGCACAGCCAACCGAAAAATATGTAATAGGGGTAGAGAATATAGAATACCTGCCTTATTACGATGGCAGTGGCACTAATAAGCGTGATTATTTTGGTTTTAGTAAAGAGTTACTGGAACTATTTGCAAAACAACAAAATATTAAATTTGAATTTTACACTTTACCTATTCCGCGCCTTTATAAAGAATTTATAGAGCATCACCATGTTGACTTTAAATACCCCGACAACCCTAATTGGCAAGTAAGTTATAAAAATCAGCACCAACAAAATATTAATTATTCTGTGCCTTCATTAGTTACACATACAGGGTTAGCGAGCTTAAAAGACAATATTAAACTTGAAGATTGCAAATCACTTGCAAAAGTGCGTGGCTTTACATTGCAAGGGCTTGAAAAGTTAACCTCAATGCCAGGCTTGCAAGTACTCGAAAATGATAACGTTATAGAGATGATTTATTTGCTGCATAAAGAGCGAGTTGATTGTATATATATTTCACACGATGTACTTAAATACAATATAGAAGAATTTTTTGATACTCCCGTCCCTGTGTTTTTTCAGCATCAGTTGCCTGTTGATCACCAAGCATTTATGTTATCGAGCATTAAACACCCACAGCTCGTTAAAAAGTTTAATGTATTTTTAAAAGACAATGAAAATGCCATTGAAGAGCTTAAACAAAAACATAACTTTATAGTTGAATAATAATACTAAATTTAAGCGAATTGGTATAAAACGGTGGGGCAGGTAATTGTGTTTATAAAACAAAAACGGCCCATATAAGGTCACCACCTCACATGAACCGCTTTTCACACTGACAACATCTTACACACACAATATAAGATTTGGTTTGCTATATAGTAGCTAATTACGTTATTGCTGCGTGTTGCTGGTGGAATAAAAAACAGTCCAAACCAAGTCACCACCTAACTTGAACTGCTTTTTCACACTGACAACATCTTACACACACAATATAAGATTTGGTTTGCTACACAGTAGCTAATTTAGTTATTGCTGCGTGCTGCTGGTGGAATAAAAAACAGTTCAAACCAAGTCACCACCTGACTTGAACTGCTTTTTCACACTGACAACATCTTACACACACAATATAAGATTCTTTTCTTACCTTGTTAGAGCTATCACATCTAAAAAGGTTGCATTTATTTGGTGCAAAACAGTAAATAATGTCTAATTAGTAAAAACGTTTAGCTGTTTGCTTGCGATGGGTTAACTTTAAAATAATCGTAAAAGTCAGACAAACGATAAAAATAAAACCAATAAGTGAAAAAAATTAAGCTATAGACTTTAGTCTAACGCGTTGTGTTATTTTATTGATTTAAAGAGATAAATTTTTATAGGTTAGCTTGTAGGGAAAAAACGAATGATTAAATAAAAATATTTAATTAATAATAAATCACTAAACGGTGTTGTTAAGCTTCAGGAAAGTAAAAAAGAAGGAGCTTTACAGTTTACTGTGTGCAGCTTTAGCACTTGCTACGTGCTGCACACATTAAAATTGCCGTTATTAAACCAAAATGTAAATTGCATTTACTAAGGCAACACTAACCTTGAATGTTGCTAAATGTAGATACAACCCATTTAGCAAATAAATCTAGCGCGGGATTTGGCGAATTAGCTTCATGCTGTACTAAATAGTATTTATCTTTGGTGGTAAGGGGCTGTTGAAATAATTTATAAAGCCATTTTTCATCAAACCAGCTTTGGCTAATAGGCAGCGGTATAAGTGAAATGCCAATACCCTGTTGCGCTGCACGAGCGACCCCAAACATACTATCAATTTGTATAATTTGCGTAGGCGAAAAGTCATCTATACCCGCTTTTTCAGCCCATTGGTGCCATGCCCAAGGCCTTGCTTTGTGAAGGATTAATGGCACTTGGTTTAATGCTTGGCAGTGATCGTCTTTCCACTGTTTTAACAGTTTTTCGTTACACGCCGGTATATATTCAAGATTAAATAGCTCTGTAGTAAGGCCCTCAGTGGGTTTACTTGAGGATAAAACAATCGATAAATCACTGTGGCGGGTTAGCTCTTTACGGGTTTTGAGCGTATCCATTTGTAAATTTATATTAGGGTGCTCAGATGTCCACTCACTTAATTTAGGCATAAGTAGTTCACTGGCAAAAAATTCAGGCAGCGTAATAGTTATATTAGTATTTTGCTGCAATTGACTGAACTCGTTGATGGTGTTTTCAAGCGTATAGATAATAGGCGAAATGGCATCAAAAAAGTTTTTACCCGCAGCCGTTAAACTAATGGATCGGGTTTGGCGTTGAAAGAGTTCAATGCCTAGTTGTTCTTCAAGTTGTTTTATCTGATGGCTTACCGCAGAGGGCGTTAAGTACAGCTCTTTAGCTGCATGTTTAAAACTTAAGCTTTTTGCTGCAAAGCAAAAAGAGCGGAGGCCTCGAATAGGAGTTTGCATGTTTTCCAGAATTGTTTAATTAATTTAAGACGCCTTTAATAGGCAATAATCGAACCAATAATTTAATATAATAATATCAATAGTTTAATTTTAAATATAGCACTAGTTCACAAAAAAGGTGCAGACAATCCACAAATTAGTGCAAATAATCTAAGCGCTTACATTAAAAGCTATTTGTATTATAGATAATATTTACTACAACTGTATTAAAACTGAAAAAAAGTTTATGGCAGGCAAAAAAAATCCCTCTTGCGAGGGATTTTGGGTAACTCAGCGCCATTGGCACTGGGAATGAGGTCGGTACATGGTAAAGCGTTAAAAAACCATTTCTGGTACTTCACCGTCAACAAGTAATTTACCTGCTGTTTTACTAATGATTTCATCAACCGATACGCCCGGAGCGCGCTCGAGTAAATGAAATGCGCCGTCTTTAACTTCAAGTACGGCCAAATCTGTTACTATTTTTTTAACGCAATTAACGCCCGTTAGCGGTAATGTGCACGACTCTAATAATTTAGAATCACCATGCTTACTGGCATGGGTCATAGTAACAATAATATTCTTTGCCCCAGCGACTAAATCCATTGCGCCCCCCATGCCTTTTATTAACTTTTTGGGGATCATCCACGAGGCAATGTTGCCGCTTTGGTCTACTTCAAATGCACCCAGAACGGTTAAGTCTACATGACCACCCCGTATCATGGCAAAACTATCTGCACTATTAAATATGGCTGCACCTGTGGCAGCTGTCACGGTTTCTTTACCCGCGTTTATCATATCTGCGTCTAGCTCGGCTTTTGTTGGGTAGGGACCCATACCTAAAAGCCCATTTTCTGACTGTAACATAACTTCAATACCATCAGGTACATAGTTTGCGACGAGTGTCGGAATTCCTATGCCCAAATTAACGTAAAAGCCGTCTTGTAGTTCCTGTGCAACGCGCATTGCAACTTGTTCACGTGATAATGCCATAACCTATGCTCCTGCTTAATCTCGTGTTGTTACACGTTCAATGCGTTTTTCAAAGTCGCCTTTAATAACGCGATTTACAAAAATGCCTGGGGTATGAATTTGGCTTGGCTCAAGTTCACCGGGCTCTACTATTTCTTCTACTTCTGCAACGGTAATCTTACCTGCTGTTGCGGCCATTGGGTTAAAGTTCATGGCAGTGTGCCTAAATACTAAATTACCGTATCGGTCGGCTTTCCACGCTTTTACAATGGCAAACTCACCGGTGATCGACTCTTCTAAAATATAAGGGCGACCGTCAAACTCTTTTACATCTTTACCCTCTGCAACGGGCGTACCGTAACCTGTAGCGGTATAAAATGCAGGAATACCTGCACCGCCCGCACGCATTTTTTCAGCCAAGGTGCCTTGCGGGGTAAGCTCTACATCTATTTCACCGCTTAGTAATTGCTGCTCAAATAGGGCGTTTTCGCCCACATAGGAGGCAATTACTTTTTTAATTTGTTTATCTTTAAGTAAAATACCTAATCCAAAGTCATCTACACCACAGTTGTTAGAAACCACGGTTAGCTCTTTGGTGTTCATTGCCTTAATTTGTTTAATTAAGCCCTCAGGAATACCGCATAAGCCAAAGCCGCCAGCAATAACGGTATCGCCGTCTTTTAACCCTGCCATTGCGGCTTCGTAACTAGAAACCACTTTATCAAAACCGGCCATGAGACTCTCCTCATTGTGTTAACTGCCATTTGGCAAGTTAAGCTATTATTTTTGTGTGTTGCCTAATGCAATTGAAACTTTGCTTACAGGCGTTTTGCCAAGTGCTTGTGTAATTTTCCAACCAGCGCTACTTAACCTTTGTAAATCAATTCCATGTTCAATGCCAAGCCCATTGAGTAAGTAAACCACATCTTCGGTGGCAACATTTCCTGACGCGCCTTTGGCATAAGGGCAGCCGCCAAGGCCTGCAACAGCGGCATCAACCGTTGCTATACCTAAGCTTAACGCTGCGTAAATATTTGTGAGCGCTTGCCCGTAGGTATCATGAAAATGCACTGCCAGTTTTGATTTATCAATATGCTCAAGCAAAAGTGTTAAAAGCTGGGTAACTTTATTTGCAGTGCCAACACCTATGGTATCGCCAAGGCTTATTTCGTAGCAGCCTAAATCTAAAAGCTTTTGCGAAACGCTAAGTACTTTATGCGGGTCTATTTCTCCCTCATAAGGGCAACCGAGTACACAACTGACATAACCGCGTACACGTATGTTATTGGCTTTTGCAAATTCCATAACGTCGCTAAAACGCTCAATACTCTCATCAATACTGCAATTTATATTTTGTTGACAGAACGATTCGCTTGCCGCGGTAAATATGGCAAATTCTTTTATGCCAACGGCATGGCCCGCTTGAGCGCCTTTTAAGTTGGGTGTAAGCGCACTTAAATTTACATGGTGTAAATTAAGCGCTGTTATCACCTCGGCTGAATCGGCCATTTGTGGCACCCATTTAGGCGATACAAAAGCACCGGCTTCAATATTTTTTAAGCCCGCGTCACTAAGTGCATTTATTAATGAAATTTTATCAGCTGCAGTGACTGATTTTTCGTTTTGTAGGCCATCACGCGCGCCTACTTCAACAATTTTAACTTCAGTTGGAAAAGCAGCCATCACGATGCCTCCTGCGCCGTGGTGTCTTCTACAATTGCTAATAAAGCGCCGTGCGAAACTAATTCGCCTTCATCAAAGCAGTAGCTTTGTAAAATACCATCGTGCGGTGCATTGAGCGTGTATTCCATTTTCATGGCTTCAATAATCACTACGGCATCGCCTTTGGTAATGGTGCTGCCTACATCAACTAAATGCTTAACCACAGTGCCATTAAGTGGCGCCGCAAGGGGCAGGGCGTCACTTTCATGGCTGCTAATGTAATGTTTAGTGTTTAAAGCAAGCTTAATTTGCAGCGCAGCAAACATCACGCTAATACTATTATCAACGTGGCTAACATGGGCGGTAAATTTTTCCCCATTAATAAACACATTACATACGTTTTGGTTTACAGAGCCTGCTATATCGAACGACTTATCATTATGCGTTACAACATAACCCGTTTTAGTTTTAACGGCGCTTATAGCTAAGTCTGTAAATGGTACATCCACTTTTTGGGGTGCGTTAAGCGTAAAACCACTGAGTTGCTGCCACGGGTTTGCGCTTTGCTGAGTTTCCTTTTTAGCACTAAGCGATTCAAGGTAGGCAAAGGCTGCAATTAGTTGTGCTTTTTCAAGCGCGGCGCTATCAACACTTACCAATGCATCGCCTTGCTCGGCAATAAAGTGGGTGCTTGGCGCACCTTGAGCAAATGTAGGGTGGCTTGCTAAGTTGTGTAAAAAGCCAATATTAGTGCTAAAACCCGCTAAGTGAAATTGCTCAAGAGCTTGGCGTAAACGCGATAATGCTTGCTCTCGGTTATCATCATGTACTATAAGCTTTGCAATCATAGGGTCGTAATACGGGCTTATTTCATCGCCTTGTGCAATACCTGTATCTATTCTTACAAACTCACTGTTAAGCGGAGTATTTAACGATTCAATAGTGCCCGAGCAGGGAATGAAATCGTTACTTGGATCTTCCGCGTAAATACGCGCTTCAAAGCTGTGGCCTTGGAGTTGTATGTCTGATTGCGTTAGTGGCAGCGTTTGCCCAGCGGCAATATTAATTTGCCAATTAACTAAATCTACACCAGTTACCATTTCTGTCACAGGGTGTTCTACTTGTAGGCGCGTGTTCATTTCCATAAAGAAAAACTCATCGCCACACAGTAAAAACTCAACCGTACCTGCACCTCTGTAGTTTATTGCAAGGGCACAGCGTACTGCGGCTTCACCCATTTCTTTACGTAGTTCGTCAGACAAACCTGGCGCTGGTGCTTCTTCAATTACTTTTTGATGACGGCGTTGTAATGAGCAATCCCGATCACCTAAATAAACACAGTTACCGTGGTTATCGGCAAAAACTTGTACTTCAACATGGCGAGGCTGGTTAACATAGCGCTCAAGCAGTACTAAGTCGTTACCAAAGCCCGCAATTGCTTCACGCTGTGCGCCCTCAAGTGCACTTATAAAATCGTTGGCTTGCTCAACAATGCGCATGCCTTTACCGCCACCACCAAAGGCCGCTTTAATGAGCACGGGGTAACCAATTTTTTCAGCCTCAGATTGTAAAAAAGCAGGGTCTTGGTTATCACCGTAATAGCCTGGCACTAATGGTACATTTGCCGCGGCCATTATTTCTTTGGCGCGGGTTTTAGAGCCCATGGCTTCTATGCTGCTTGCAAGTGGGCCAATAAACGCAATGTTGTTAGCTTCACAGGCGTTAGCAAATTCGCTGTTTTCAGATAAAAAACCGTACCCAGGGTGTATACAGTCGGCACCGCTTGTTTTTGCAACCTGTAAAATTTTATCTGTTACAAGGTATGAGTCTTTACTTGGTGCAGGGCCAATGTGGTAGGCCTCATCAGCAATTTTTACATGTTGTGCGTGTTTGTCGGCGTCAGAGTAAACAGCGACCGTTGTTAGGCCCATTTGCTTTGCACTTCGCATTATACGGCATGCAATTTCACCACGGTTGGCAATGAGTATCTTTGTTAATGTGTGTGTGTTCATAATTAGTCCTACAGTTGCCAAGCGGGAGGGCGTTTATCAAAAAAGGCGCTTAGTCCTTCTTGGCCTTCGTCCGATACCCGAATATTTGCAATACGTTCGGCCGTGAGTTCAATAAGATCATCATTAATAGGCTTATTTGCTACATCGTTAATTAATGATTTAGCGGCTTTTACAGCTACTGGGCCGTTATCGATTAATGTTTGCAGCATATTATCAAGGGCACAGTCTAAATTACCGGTCACCTGATGAACCAAACCAAGTTGTTTTGCTGTGTGGGCATCAAACACCTCGGCAGTTAAAAAGTAGCGGCGCGCAGCGCGCTCACCAATGGCTTTAATTACATACGGGCTAATTACCGCAGGAATAAGCCCTAGCTTGACTTCGCTTAAACAAAACTGCGCATCGTCTTTACTTAGGGCAATATCGCAACATGCAATTAAGCCCAGAGCGCCGCCAAACGCAGCGCCTTGTACAGCACATATGGTTGGGTGAGGAGAGGCGGCTAGTACCTGCATTAATTTAGCGAGCTGCATAGAATCGGCAAGGTTATCGGCGTAGTTGTTATCAGCCATTGATTTCATCCAGGCTAAATCGGCACCGGCAGAAAAGTGCTTGCCTTCAGTTTTTAAAACCAAAGCGCGAATATCGAGTGTATTTGCATGCTCTATGCACTGAATTAGCTCGTGTATTACTTCACTATTAAATGCGTTACGTTTTTCAACTCGGCTTAAAACAAGTACAGCCACATTAGATTTTGTTATTTGTAGTGTTACTGACATTTTTGCGCTCCGGTTACATTCTAAATACGCCAAACTTAGAGTCTTGCTGTGGTGCATTTTTAGCTGCACTTAAGGCAAGGCCTAATACGTTACGGGTATCGGCAGGGTCAATAATGCCGTCGTCCCACAAGCGTGCGCTTGCGTAATACGGATGACCTTGCTCTTCGTACTGATCAATAATTGGCTTTTTAAAATCGCTAACTTCTTGCTCGCTCATACTATGGCCTTTACGTGCTAAGCCATCTTGCTTAACTTGCGCCATTACACCGGCGGCTTGCTCGCCGCCCATTACCGAAATACGGGCATTGGGCCACATCCACATCATGGTGGGTTCAAATGCGCGGCCACACATACCGTAGTTACCAGCGCCGTAAGAGCCACCAATTAGTACCGTAAATTTTGGCACATCGGCACACGAAACCGCCATTACCATTTTAGCGCCGTGCTTTGCTATGCCTTCAGCTTCGTATTTTTTACCCACCATAAAGCCGGTAATATTTTGTAAAAACACTAAAGGAATATTGCGCTGTGCACATAGTTGAATAAAGTGCGCGCCTTTTTGCGCCGACTCACTAAATAAAATGCCGTTATTAGCCACTATGCCTACAGGGTTCCCGTAAATACTGGCAAAACCTGTTACCAGCGTTTCACCAAAGTAGCGTTTAAATTCATCAAACGATGAATCATCCACCGTACGGGCAATAACTTCACGCACATCAAATGGCTTTTTAAGGTCGGTGCCTACAATGCCGTAAAGCTCGTTTATATCGTAACGTGGTGGTTTTACATCCTCTAAAAGAGGGGCTGTAGGGCGCGTGTAATTAATACGCTCAATACATTGGCGCGCAATAGACAGCGCATGCTCGTCATTTTCTGCAAAGTGGTCAGCCACCCCCGATGTTTTACAATGCACATCGGCGCCGCCTAATTCTTCGGCGCTGACTACTTCACCAGTCGCTGCTTTTACAAGTGGCGGGCCGGCTAAAAATATAGTGCCTTGCTCTTTTACAATTATGCTTTCATCGGCCATTGCGGGTACGTATGCGCCGCCTGCGGTACATAACCCCATTACCACGGCAATTTGAGGAATACTTTTACCCGACATACGGGCTTGGTTATAAAAAATACGGCCAAAATGTAATTTATCAGGGAATACATCGTCTTGCTCAGGCAGGTTAGCACCGCCCGAATCAACCAAATAAATACACGGTAAGTGGCAACGCTCGGCTATATCTTGTGCGCGTAAATGCTTTTTAACGGTAAGCGGAAAGTACGTACCGCCTTTTACCGTGGCATCATTTGCAATGATCATGCATTCAATACCTTTAACACGGCCAATACCAGCAACTACACCCGCACAGGCAATTTCTTGTTCGTACACACCAAAGGCTGCAAATTGAGAAATTTCTAAAAACGGTGAGCCTTCATCTAATAAAGTGCTAATACGGTCGCGTACAAATAACTTACCTCTGCCTTCGTGGCGCTCTTTTAACGCAGCGCCGCCGCCTAAGCTTATGGTGGCTACTTTACTGTGTAAATCATCAACCAAAGCTGCCATGTTTTTGTGATTTTGCACAAAAGTAGGATCGTGAGGATTAACGCTCGATTTTAATATCGTCATAATTTAATCCTTAACGGCTTTCGGTAAAGAGTTCGCGGCCAATAAGCATGCGACGTATTTCTGATGTGCCAGCACCAATTTCGTATAGTTTGGCATCACGCAATAAGCGCCCTGTGGCGTATTCGTTTATGTAGCCGTTACCCCCTAAAATTTGAATGGCATCGAGCGCCATTTTAGTGGCAAGCTCCGCAGCATATAAAATGGCGCCGGCGGCATCTTTACGGGTGGTTTCGCCGCGGTCACACGCTTTTGCAACGGTATAAACGTATGAGCGCGCTGCGTTCATTTGCGTATACATGTCGGCTACTTTGCCTTGAATTAACTGAAATTGGCCAATAGGGGTGTCGAACTGTTTCCGTTCATGAATGTACGGTACAACAATATCCATACAGGCTTGCATTATGCCAAGCGGGCCTGCAGCAAGTACTACACGTTCGTAATCTAGGCCGCTCATTAGTACCTTAACGCCTTCGTTTAGGTTACCTAAAATGTTTTCTTCTGGTACTTCGCAGTTTTCAAACACCAGCTCACACGTGTTTGAGCCACGCATACCAAGCTTGTCTAGCTTTTGCGCGGTAGAAAAACCAGGGAAGTCTTTTTCAACAATAAATGCGGTAATGCCTTTAGCGCCGGCTTCTAAATCTGTTTTTGCATAAATAACAAATGTGTGTGCATCGGGGCCGTTGGTGATCCACATTTTATTGCCATTTAAAATGTATTTATCGCCTTTTTTTTCAGCTTTAAGTTTCATTGATACCACGTCAGAACCTGCATTTGGTTCGCTCATGGCAAGGGCACCAATGTGTTCGCCGCTAATAAGCTTTGGTAAGTATTTTTCTTTTTGTGCTTGGTTACCGTTACGGTTAATTTGATTTACACACAAGTTTGAATGCGCACCATAGCTTAAGCCAATTGATGCACTCGCACGGCTAATTTCTTCCATGGCTATTACATGCTCTAAGTAACCTAAGCCTGCACCGCCAAAGTCTTCAGATACGGTCATGCCTAGTACACCCATTTCGCCCATTTGCGGCCAAAGCTGATTAGGAAACGCGTTGTCCATATCGGTTTGTTCAGCTAGTGGCGCAATTTCTTGGCTTGCAAAGCTATTTACGTGGTCGCGGATCATATCGGCGGTTTCGCCAAGGCCAAAGTTCATCTCTTTATAAAGTGAAATAGTGCTCATGATTCATTCCTGTGTGTGTTGTCAGTGTGTTTTTATTATTAAAATAGGCTACTCGTCTATTTTATTAAGTGTGTCTCTGCAGCGGCGCTCCGCTGTCACTAATTCCATAAGCACAACTTTTATGTCGTCCATTTGCTGAGAAAGGTCGGCTTTTTTCTCTGCTATTAAATCGAGCATAGTCACCAGCTGCTTAGCGCTTGATTTATCAGCGTCGTACAGTTCAAACAAACGGCCTGTTTCAGCCAATGTAAAGCCTAAGCGTTTGCCTCGCAGTATTAGTTTTAAGCGAACTTTGTCGCGTTTTGAATAAATACGGGTTTGGCCATTGCGCTCTGGGCTTACTAAACCTTGGTCTTCGTAAAAACGAATAGAGCGGGTGGTAATATCAAACTCTTTAGCTAAATCGCTAATACTAAAGGTTTGATCGTTACTGCTTGGCGCTTTTGCAGAACTTGCAAAGTTTGTTTGGTTATCTGGTTTCATAGTTGTGTTTACCTCATTCGAATAACTCCAATATAAGTGAAGTTTACGTAAAGGTAAAGCTTGGTGTGGTATGAAACTATTTATAAAGGAGTGTTGATGTGAAATGTTAAATTATATTATTAATATTCAATAGTTTATTTTTATTAATTGTTCACTTCGCCGTTACTGGAAAATAATCCTTACACTTTTAAAACTAAAAATTAAACGCTTTTTAGTTGACGTTAGCGTAAACGTTAGTATTGTGTAAGGGTGTTAAACAATAAATGAATACTAAATTAATAGAGCAAATATTCTAACAACTATTTGCATATAAATACAACGGAGTTAATTATGACTTTAGAATCAGTGGTAATTGTAGCAGCAAAGCGTACGCCAATGGGCGGGTTTATGGGCGCATTGACCAATGCACAATCTACCGAGCTTGGCGCAACCGCCATTGCAAGTGCGCTTGCACAAACTGGTTTAGCAAATGATGCAATAGATGAAGTAATTATGGGCTGTGTATTGCCAGCGGGCCTTGGCCAAGCGCCAGCACGCCAAGCAATGTTAAAAGCAGGCCTTGCTCTGGGCACCGGTGCTACCACCATTAATAAAGTATGTGGCTCTGGTTTAAAAGCCGCTATGCTCGCAAACGACTTAATTAAAGCGGGCTCAATTAGCAGTGCAATTGCTGGTGGCATGGAAAGCATGAGTAACGCACCGTATTTTATACCTAAAGCACGTGGCGGTATGCGTATGGGCCACGGCGAAATTAAAGATCATATGATGAGCGACGGCCTAGAAGATGCTTACGATAACAAAGCAATGGGCTGTTTTGCACAAGATACTGCCGATGAGTACGGCATTGGCCGTGAGCAAATGGATGAGTTTGCACTTAGCTCTTTAAGTAAAGCTAATGCGGCAATCGAAAACGGCAGCTTTGAAAACGAAATTTCGCCGCACACCATAAAAACTCGCAAAGGCGATGTAACCGTATCGGTTGATGAGCAACCCGGTAATGCCCGCCCAGAAAAAATACCAAGCCTGCGTGCTGCCTTTAAAAAAGACGGCACCATCACTGCGGCTAATTCATCGTCAATTTCTGATGGTGGCGCAGCGCTTATATTAATGAGCGAATCAAAAGCAAAAGAGCAAGGCTTAACACCGCTTTGTAAAATTGTAGCGCACAGCACGCACTCTCAAAAACCAAGCGAATTTACTGTAGCACCTGTGGGCGCTATGAACAGTGTACTTGAAAAAGCAGGCTGGACAACTGCTGATGTTGACCTGTGGGAAATTAACGAAGCCTTTGCCATGGTTACCATGCTTGCTATTAACGAATTAAAACTTGATGAGAGCAAAGTAAACGTAAACGGTGGGGCGTGTGCACTTGGCCACCCAATTGGTGCCAGCGGCGCGAGAATTTTAGTCACGCTTATTCACGCGCTTAAAAACCGTGGCCTTAAAAAAGGAATTGCGTCTTTATGTATTGGCGGCGGCGAAGCTGTAGCCATGGCTGTAGAGGCTTACTAACAATAAAGTTAATTAACTAACAGCAACTAAAATGCACCGTATTTATACTAATAACAAAACGGTGCCATTTTTTAAAAGAACACACTAACAACAGGATTTACCCATGCACCAAGTTCCACTACTTATAAATGGCGAATTTGTTCAGTCGGCTTCAAACGAGCTTATTGATGTAATTAACCCAGCAAACCAAGAAGTACTTGCGCAAGTTCCATGCACTACCGACTCAGAAATGGATGCAGCGATTGCCTCGGCCTCTGAAACATTTAAAACATGGAAAGATGTGCCCATTACCGAGCGTGCCCGCATTATGATGAAATACGCGGCGCTGTTAAAAGAGCACCACGATGAGCTTGCGACCATTATTTGCCACGAACTAGGTAAAACGTTTGAAGATGCAAAAGGCGATGTATGGCGCGGTATTGAAGTAGTAGAACAAGCAGCTAACGCACCATCACTAATGATGGGCGAAACAATGGAAAATGTTGCCCGTAAAATCGATACCTATTCTTACATGCAGCCCCTTGGCGTATGTGCAGGCATTACGCCGTTTAACTTTCCGGCGATGATCCCACTTTGGATGTTTCCGCTAGCTATTGTATGTGGTAACACCTTTATTTTAAAACCCTCTGAGCAAGACCCACTCACACCAATGCGTTTAGCTGAGCTATTTATTGAAGCCGGCGCACCAAAAGGCGTATTACAAGTGGTTCATGGTACAAAACCGCAAGTAGACCGCTTATTAGAAGACAAAGCCGTACGTGCAATTTCGTTTGTGGGCTCGTGTGGTGTAGGTGCATACATTTATTCTAAAGGCACACAAAACCTTAAGCGCGTGCAAGCGTGTGTGGGTGCTAAAAATCACATGGTTATTATGCCAGATGCGAGTAAATCGCACGTGGTAAATAACCTAGTTGGCGCATCGGTTGGTGCAGCAGGCCAGCGTTGTATGGGTATTTCGGTGGCTGTGTTTGTAGGCCAAGCAAGTGAGTGGGTAGATGAAATAAAAGCAGGTTTTGAAAACGTACGCCCAGGCGTGTGGGATGACAAAGACGCAGCCTACGGCCCGCAAACATCAAAAGCCGCAAAAGAGCGTATTTTATCGCTTATAGAAAGCGGTAAGGAGCAAGGCGCCACCTGTTTAATTGATGGCTCAAACTACACAGTAGAGGGCTTTGATCAAGGTAACTGGGTTGGCCCAACTCTATTTACCGATGTGACAAAAGAGATGGACTTATACAAAGAAGAAATCTTTGGCCCTGTGCTTGCCTGTATGTTTGTAGATACGCTTGATGAGGCAATTGCCCTTATTAACGAAAGCCCGTACGGCAACGGTACCTCGTTATTTACCTCAAGTGGCGCTGCGGCTCGTAAATTTCAACATGAAATTGAAGTAGGCCAAGTGGGTATTAATGTGCCTATTCCGGTACCGCTGCCGTTTTTCTCGTTTACGGGTTGGAAAGGCTCGTTTTACGGCGATACGCACACCTATGGTAAGCAAGGTATACGTTTTTACACAGAAACTAAAACTATTACCTCACGTTGGTTTGAAGACGACATCGCTTCAGGTCCAAACATGAGCATTAATTTAAAATAAACACACTCAAAAATAATAATAAAGAAGGGCGCAAAGGCTAAATCCGCTGACAAGCAACTAGAACACACACATCAGTCTTTGCCGCTCTTCACTCATTTACCCTAATGGGACACACTAACAACACAATTAAAGAGGTCTACCATGGACTTTAACTTATCAGAAGATCAACAAGCCTTTGCAGAAACTGCACGCCAATTTGCAGAATCAGAACTTGCTCCACATGCAGCAAAGTGGGATCGCGAGCATATTTTTCCTAAAGATACGATTAAAGCGGCGGGCGAGCTTGGTTTTTGCGGTTTATACACGCCAGAGGAAGCCGGCGGCCTTGGTTTATCACGCTTAGATTCAAGCATTATATTTGAGCAGCTTGCGATGGGCTGTACAGCTACAACGGCCATGCTAACTATTCATAATATGGCCACGTGGATGGTAGCAAGTTTTGGTACAGATGCAGTTAAAGATGCATACGTAGAGCAACTAGTAATGGGCGAGCTACTTGCCTCTTATTGTTTAACAGAGCCAGGGGCGGGCTCAGATGCAGCATCACTAAAAACAAAAGCTGTGCTTGAAGGTGATGAGTACGTTATTAACGGCTCAAAAATGTTTATATCGGGCGCAGGTGAAACCGAAGTATTAGTGGTTATGGCGCGTACCGGTGGCGAAGGTGCTGCGGGTATTTCGGCATTTGTAGTCCCTGCCGACGCACAAGGCGTTGAATACGGTAAAGCAGAAGAAAAAATGGGTTGGAACGCACAACCAACACGCTTAATTAGTTTTGAAGATGTGCGTATTCCGGCGCATAACTTATTAGGTAAAGAGGGCGAAGGCTTTAAATTTGCCATGCAAGGCCTAGATGGCGGGCGTATTAATATTGCCACGTGCTCAATTGGTACAGCACAAGCTGCGCTAAACACGGCAAAAGAGTACTTAAAAGAGCGCACTCAATTTGGTAAGCCCTTGGCTGCGTTTCAGGCTTTGCAATTCAAAATTGCCGATATGAACACTGAGCTTGTAGCTGCGCGCCAAATGGTAAGGCTTGCGGCATTTAAACTTGATACCGGCGATAGTGAAAAAACCACCTATTGCGCCATGGCTAAACGCTTTGCCACCGACGTTGGCTTTACTGTGTGTAACGAGGCACTGCAAGTACATGGTGGTTACGGTTACATAAAAGAATACCCGCTTGAGCGCCATGTACGTGATGTACGCGTTCATCAAATTTTAGAAGGCACTAACGAAATTATGCGTGTAATTATAGCGCGCCGTATTTTAGCCGAGTCTGCAAGCGACGTTTTATAAGGAGCAAGTTATGTCACAATCTAACCCGAGTATTGAGCTAACAACCGAAGGTCATGTTGCTATTTTAACTATGTGTAACCCACCAGCTAATACCTGGACAAGAGACACCTTAATTGACTTAAAAAACAAAGTTAACGAGCTTAATAACAACAAAAATATTTATGCCTTAGTGCTTACTGGCGAAGGCGAGAAGTTTTTTAGCGCCGGTGCCGATTTAAACGTATTTGCCAGTGGCGATAAAGGCGTTGCCGCTGATATGTCGCGTGTATTTGGTGAAGCCTTTGAAGCACTGACTAATTTTACAGGGGTGTCGATTGCGGCCATTAACGGTTATGCCATGGGCGGCGGGCTAGAAGTAGCGCTTGCGTGTGATATTCGTATAGCAGAAGAGCAGGCACAAATGGCACTGCCAGAGGCAAAAGTGGGTTTATTACCGTGCGCGGGTGGCACACAAAATTTAGCATGGCTTGTTGGCGAAGGCTGGGCAAAACGCATGATTTTATGTGGCGAGCGCTTAAAAGCCGATAAAGCCTTACAAATTGGCTTAGTAGAAGAAGTAGTCCCACAAGGGGAAAGCTTTGCAGCGGCATTAAAACTTGCCAATCAAGTAAGCGAACAAAGCCCAAGCTCGGTAGCTGCATGTAAAACGCTTATACAAAAAGGGCGCCATCAACCTATGGCAAGCGTATTGCCTCTTGAGCGTGAATTGTTTGTTGGGCTGTTTGATACACAAGATCAACAAGAGGGCGTTAATGCCTTTTTAGAAAAACGCCGCGCAAATTGGGTAAATGGCTAATGAGTAATTTAACGTTATTAAATAATGCCGATGACCCCGTGCTATTTGAAACGGCAAGTGCAGCAAACGGCAGCTTAATTGGGCTTATTACACTCAACGTACCTAAAGCATTAAACGCCCTTAATTTTGACATGATCAAATTACTTGAGCCGCAGCTGCGGGCTTGGCAAAGCGATGATGCAATTGCAATGGTATTGTTAAAAGGCGCAGGGGATAAAGCATTTTGCGCCGGTGGCGATGTAGTGAGTCTTCATCATGCAATGGCGCAAGGTAAACCAACAAGCTTAGTGGAAGACTTTTTTACCCTAGAGTACCAGCTTGACTACCTTATTCACTGCTACGAAAAACCACTTTTAGTGTGGGGTAATGGCATTGTTATGGGGGGCGGTTTAGGCCTAATGGCCGGTGCTAGCCACCGCGTAGTAACCGAAACATCGCGCATTGCTATGCCAGAGCAAACCATAGGTTTATACCCAGATGTAGGCGGCAGTTACTTTTTACATAAAATGCCACAAGGTGTGGGGCTATTTTTAGGGCTAACATCGGCCTCTATTAATTGTGAAGATGCACGCTTTGTATCGCTAGCCGATTACTTTATCGACAGCACTAAATATGATGCCATGCTAGCGCAAATTTTAGCGGCTAAGTGGGGCAAAACCGCAAGTTTAAATCATGAGCGTTTGACTAAATTATTAACCGATTTAGATAACCAATCTGCGCGTATGCCCAAAGGCAATATTAAAGCTAACTTAGCAACCATTCAAAAATTAGCTGAATTTAATACGCTACAAGAACAAGTTGATTATATTTTAGGCCTAGCTACTGACGATAAATGGCTGCAACGCGCCCAAAAGTCACTTAAGCATGGTTGCCCACTAAGTTGCGCGCTAGTAAGTGAGCAGCTAAAAGCCAGTAAAGGCAAAAGCTTACTAGCGTGTTTTAAAATGGAGCTGGGTATGTCGGTACGCGCTGGCGAAGTAGGTGAATTTCAAGAAGGCGTAAGAGCACTATTAATAGATAAAGACGGCGCGCCTAATTGGCAATACAAAACACTGAATGATGTACCACAAGCCGTAATAGAGAGCTTTTTTGCTAACCGTTTTGGCGAAAATCACCCACTCAATGGCTTAGACACCCCAACACACACATAAAGGAAAGACGATGACTAAACTCAATATTGGTTTTATCGGCTTAGGTAATATGGGCGGCCCAATGGCGGCTAACTTAATTAAAGCCGGCCATAATGTTACAGCATTTGATTTAAACCAGTCGGTCTTAAATGAACTTGCAAGTAAAGGCGCACACGCAGCTGATAATGCAAATGCATGTGCAACCAATGCCGATATACTTATTAGTATGTTACCTGCGGGCAAACATGTTAAATCACTTTATTTAGGCAATAACGACGATAGCGGCTTAATTAATGTGCTTAGCAACAACACCTTAGTGATAGATTGCTCAACAATAGATGCAGAGTCGGCCCGTGTGGTTGGCATCGCACTTGGCGACCAGGGTATTAGCTTTGTAGATGCACCGGTATCGGGTGGTGTTGCTGGAGCAACCGCAGGCACGCTTACGTTTATTGTAGGTGGTAGTAAAGCCGCGTTTAATACCGCACAACCTGTGCTTAATGATATGGGTAAAAACATATTTCATGCAGGCGATATTGGCGCAGGACAAGTTGCAAAAATATGCAACAACATGCTGTTAAGTATTTTAATGGCAGGCACGAGCGAAGCCCTGCAAATGGGTATTAATAATGGGCTAGATGCAAAAGTACTCAGCGACATTATGACTGCAAGCTCTGGCCGTAACTGGACCCTTGAACTTTACAACCCATGCCCAGGCGTAATGGATACCGCTCCGGCTAGCAACGATTACAAACCGGGCTTTATGGTTGATTTAATGGCTAAAGATTTAGGGCTTGCTATGGAAGCCGCGCAGCAAAGTAATTCTTCAACCCCAATGGGTTCAATGGCTAAAAATTTATACACTATGCTACAGCACCAAGGTGCTGGCAGTGATGATTTTAGCGCCATTTTTAAACTGTTTTCTAAGTAGGAGCAAGGCGTGGAAATTAAAAATAACACGGTAGTAATAACCGGTGGTGCACAAGGCTTAGGCTTTGCAATGGCGAAAAAATTTGCCCTTATGGGCGCTAACATCGCACTTATAGATATGGCGCAAGAGCTGTTAAACAACGCATGCGATCAACTAACACAGCTTGAAGGTGTATCTGGCACTATTAAAGGCTACGCCGCAAACGTAACTGTTGAGAGCGAAGTAGAAAACGTATTTAATACCATTAATAGCGATTTTGGCCACATTGGTGTGCTTATAAACAACGCCGGTATTTTACGCGACGGCATGTTTATAAAAGCTAAAGACGGCAAAGTGGTTAAAAAAATGTCACTTGAGCAATTTCAATCAGTAATTGATGTAAATCTCACTGGCGTATTTTTAGCAGGGCGTGAAGCTGCAAGCCACATGATTGAATCAGGCAAAGGCGGCGTTATAGTCAATATGTCGAGCGTAGCGCGAGCAGGTAACATAGGGCAAACAAACTACGCGGCATCAAAAGCAGGCGTAGTGGCACTTACCACCACATGGGCTAAAGAGCTTGGCCGTTTTGGTATACGTGTAGGCGCTATTGCTCCAGGTGTAATAAGCACCGCCATGACCGACGCCATGAAACCCGAAGCCAAACAGCGTATGCTTGCAGTAACACCCGTAGGGCGTTTAGGCGAAAGCGACGAAATAGCCCATACCGCACAATACATAATCGAAAACGACTTTTTCACCGGTCGCGTGGTTGAAATAGACGGCGGTATTCGTTTGTAAACCGAACTGGGTTAAGATTGATTTAAAAAGCATGGCCCTTGTGGGCTGTGCTTTTTTGTTTTAAAAAATGCCTAATAAGAGTGGCTTTTGAATCACCTCTTTAAATAATTAGCTCAACGCATTTAAGGCTTGGTTTGAGTGTTGTGAGCCACTTTTTTTGGTTGATTAAGTGATTCAAAATAAGTTCGGCCTCATTATTTCCCATTGTTGTTGGGTGCCTCATAGAGTTAAATCGAATAAACGAAGCTATCCAGTATAAATACGCTTTAATGGTACTTTTAGCATAACGCTTTAGATACATTTGTTCGGCTATCATAGTTAAAAAAGGTGATTTCATGATATGAATCTCTAGTAAAAATT
>NZ_JAQREI010000025.1:0-48766 GCF_028599215.1 Pseudoalteromonas sp. Angola-30 | reverse complement strand
GCATCACCCCATGCACATACCACTGCGGAGTGGTAGTTCAGTTGGTTAGAATACCGGCCTGTCACGCCGGGGGTCGCGGGTTCGAGTCCCGTCCACTCCGCCACTTGTTATTTCCTCAATAGCAAGCTTATAAAATCTTTGGTTAAATCACTTTATAAATTACCCTTTGGCTATCAGCTATCAGCTATCAGCTATCAGCTATCAGCTATCAGCTATCAGCTATCAGCTAAATAATCGACTACTTAATGCTAACCTGCTAATATTCCTGCCTATTCTTTAATATTCAGCTTCTTATATCTGCATGAATAGCCAAGAATCTAGTCTCACTTTAAAAAAGGAAGCACTAAAATGAGCACACTAGGTCAACAAGTAAAGCAGCTAAGAAATAATAAAAAATTGAGCCAACCTGAATTTGCCCAGCAAGTAGGGATAGAGCAAAATCATACCCAAACTACCTCAAGATGCGAGTTTCAGTTGGAATTAAAAGCGATTTAGGCAAGGCATTGATTGCAATTAATAGTGGTTCTATTGTTAAAATCAATAACGCAGTATCAATCGCTTTTAAACCAACCCTTTGGGCGTTTCACAGGCACTTACTCTCATCGTTGTTACTTCTTAAAAGGGACTGCCATTGTTGCAAAGTAACGCCTTGATATTAAGCCCCTGTGAGACGCTGAATTCTGCATCTTGAGGTGGTTTGGGTATATATCAAAACTTGAAAACGATAAATCAATTCCCTCGAATGAAATATTTAGAGCCTTATTGATTGCATTAGATCTTTCAATTGATGAGTTTATGAAGCCGCTTGTATCAAGTCATGATAAAACCAGGCTTATGCAGATACCGGATGTTGAGCAGTGGTATAAAAATAAAGCTGTGAGCATTTCAGTAACTCAGCGTAAATTGATTTATTTAGCAATGTTTTTAATTTCGTTTGGGTGTGCACTATTTTATGCAGGCCATAAAAATTATGTGTTTAACGAACATTTTTATGAGTATCGCTCAATTGGAATTATTAAAAATGATGAACCACTCAATGTTTTCAATCATTGGAAAGATTATATAATAGATCCCAGTGCTGAAAAGCGTACAGCAAAACTTAAAGAGATGCTTGCTAGGCGTGTTGAACTTTTTAAATTAATGGATGAGTATATCGGTGAATCATTTGTCGAAGAAGTGACGGGTGGTAAACGTGTTTATACAACAGATGCTGTCCCACGCTACATATCACATGCAGGTAATACCTGGCTTGAGTTTATTGGATTATTTGCAGCTGTTTTAGGTTTAGCTCTGGCGGTATTAGAACCAAAATTAACGCGTCACGCATAAAAAGCTGTATGCGAACAAGCACACAGCTTTTATCTTAAATTTAGCCCATAGTCGTATGGGCTTAAGCGCTATTTTAGATAGGTGTCTAAAAATTTTAAGTAAGCGTTAGAGGCTGTTATACGGTTTTCTTTTTTAGTAAAACCATGCCCTTCATCATCAAACAATACATACTCTACTGGCACGTCATTGGCTTTGACTGCGGCAACGAGCTCATCGCTTTCAACTTGTAAAACGCGCGGATCGTTAGCGCCTTGTATTACCATTAAAGGTTTTGTAATGTTTTTAGCATGAAATAATGGCGATATAGCACGATGACGCTCACCGTCTGTCGCAGGATCGCCCATTTCATCGTATAAGGCTTTTTTAAAACTCTCCCACCATGGTGGAATTGAGTTAAGTGTTCTTACCCAGTTAGTCACCCCAAAAATATTAATACCGACTTTGAATTCTTCTGGTTCAAAGGCAAGTGCAGCTGCGGTCATAAACCCGCCGTAACTACCTCCCATAATGCCAATTTTTTCGCTATCGACCCAATCTAAACTTTGAAGATGCTTTTTACCGTACACAATATCTTGTAAGTCATCTGTGCCGTGCTTTTTATCATCCAAATGAAAAAATGTTTTACCGTATCCTGAACTACCACGGTTGTTAACGGCAAAAATAGCATAGCCATGATTAATTAAGTGCTGCTGTGTCGCGCTGTAACCAGTACGGCTTTGTCCACCAGGGCCACCATGCACCCAAATTAGTGCTGGCACTTTATTAGTGCTACTTGCTTGTTTGGGCTTGTACAAAACACCAGGTACCTCTAGCCCATCAAAACTTTTAAAGCGTACAATTGTGCTTTGTACTAAATTACTTTGATTTATTTCTTTGCTAAGTGAATTAGTTAGTTGTTTGGCGCTAATACCACCGACTTGCCATACAAATAAATTACTTGGGGATGTGTCAGAGTTCAAATAAAACGCCATGGTTTTCTCGTCACTTGAGAAATTTACACTGCGTAAATTACCATTGGGTAGGGTGGGCATAGCGACTTGTTTACCTGTACGAGTATCTAAAATAGTTACTTTAGTACTGGCATCGGCATTTACTCCACTTACTTGGTAGCGTCCAGATTTAGAAAAATAGATAAAGTTTACGTCCCATTCGTCTTCTAAAGCCGGGCTATGTTTCTCTGTCGCTAACTCATAGCGCCACACTTGTGAAAACTCACCTTTTGCGTCTGTAGAGTAGTATAAATATTTACCGTCAGTAGAGAAGGTTTCAGGTGTATATTGTGCGGGATCATCATGCTTAGATATAAGTTGTGGTTTAAGGGATCTTTTATAAGTGTCGAGAATGTATGTATCACTGTCTTTATTGGTATTATTTTTAGATAAAGCAATAAAGCGTCCATCAGGGCTAATGGCGCCAACATCTAATCCGAGTTCATTTTGATAAACAGGAGACATTTCATAGGTTTCACTATCTACGCGATATAAATCCATAAATTTGGCATCACGCTGATTGCTGGTGATAAAAAACTGGCTGCCATCTTTGGTAAAACCTGCAAAGCCAGCTCGTGTTTCAGCGCCAGGGGTTAAATCTTTGATTGAACCGTCAACTTCACGCACGTAGACATGATATCGCTCGTTACCGCCTGAGTCTTTGGTAAATAATACGCGCTCATCATTAGGGAAGTAGCGTACAGGGTAGGTACTGTCTTCAAAATTGGTTAAGCGTTCTTTACTGCCTGTTCTAACATCGACCTCATATAAACTATAAATACCGCTTTCATCGCTACTAACGAGAATTTTTTCACCAGAAGGTGAAAAACTACTACCTATAAAGGATGTAGTATCAAAAAAAGTGTTTGCACTGTATGTCTGTATCGCTTGTGCTGCTGAGGTTTGTTCAGCAATAACATGTGTTGTATTGCTCGATTGGCTACAGCCAGCGAGTGCAATTGCACATGCTAGTACGCCAAACTTAAGTGTTTTTTTCATTAATACAGTCCTTGAATTATTATTAGCGTATTTGAGTGTTGCTCGTACATTTTTTAAACGCAAGCTTTGGAGCTTATTCAAGGCTTAATAAAGTGTTACAAAGCGTGTATTAGATGAGTGATTAGTAAGTTTTATAATATATTGGTAGGTTTTATATTTTTTGATACTGATCGAGCTTAAAGTATTGCTTTAAGCTAATTAAAATTGAGTACAAAAAAGCCAGCGCTAGAGCGCTGGCTTTTGCTATTCAGATGCTTAGCTTGGTTGATTAAGCTGCATCTGCCTTTTTGTCTTCGCTTTTACGTGCGGCTTTGCCTGCTAATAAATCAGCTGGGTCAAAGTCATCAACGTTAATCACATCTAAGCGGGCTTTTTCAACAGCGGCTAATTTATCAGCTTCTGCTTGGCTTAATATGCCAGCTTCAAGGCCCATTTGCGCTACTTTATCAAGTTGGAAGAATGGCAGTTTAAGGCCTTTTTCTTTACATACTCGTTCAAATAACGGCTCTACAGCCAGTACGTCTTTAAGTGTTTGCTCTTGACGGCCAACTAGGTTTAGTGGCTCATCTTTTAAGTAAACATAACTTGCTAAACGGTTACGCGTTTCGCTAGGTACTTGAAGTAGTTGTGCTAGTTTATGCTCAAGTTTGTCGGTAGGTTTACGAACCGGGCGACCAAACGGGAATAACAATACTTTTAATACACCACGTAATGGGGCAGACGGCATGTTATTAATTAAATCAGCAAGGGCACGTTGGCAGTGGTAAAGATGATCCTGACAGCTCCATTTTACTAGGGCTAAATCTTCTTGTTTACGGCCTTCGTCGTTATAGCGTTTAAGCGTTGCAGACACTAAATATAAGTAGCTTAGTAAGTCACCTAAACGTGCTGAAATGCGCTCTTTACGTTTAAGCGAGCCACCAAATACCGCCATGCTAATGTCAGACATAAGCGCAAGCGATGCACTAAAGCGTGATGCTATACGGTAAAACTCTGCGGTGTCGTCTTTGTACGGTACGCTAGTAAAACGTGCACCAGTAAGCGCAAGCCACTTAGTACGTACAAGGTTCGACATTGTAAAGCCAATGTGGCCCATTAGCGCTTTATCAAATACGTTAAGCGCTTCTTCGCGGTCTTCAATTTCACAAGCACCAAGCTCGGTTAGTACAAATGGATGACAGCGAATTGCACCTTGACCATAAATAATCATATTACGGGTCAAGATGTTGGCACCTTCTACTGTTATAGCAATAGGGGCACCTTGATAGCCACGACCTAAATAGTTATTTGGCCCAAGCATTATCCCTTTACCGCCAAGTACGTCCATTGCATGAATGGTCGACTCGCGCATTTGCTCGGTTAGGTGGTATTTAATAATAGCTGAAACAACCGATGGCTTTTCACCTAAATCTACCGCACCCGTTGACATACTAACCGCTGCATCTGAGCTGTAAGCGTAACCTGCAAGTTTAGCCAGTGACTCTTCAACACCTTCCATTTTACCAATTGGTAAACGGAACTGACGACGAATACGGCTATATGCACCTGTTGCTACGGCAATTGTTTTAATGCCACCGGCAGAGTTTGACGGCAATGTAATTGCACGGCCAACCGATAAACATTCAACCAGCATGCGCCAGCCTTGGCCAGCCATTTCTGGGCCACCAATAATGTAATCAAGGGGTACAAAAATATCTTTACCGCGAGTCGGGCCATTTTGAAATGGTACGTTAAGCGGGAAGTGGCGACGACCAATTTCAACACCTGGCGTGTTAGTTGGAATAAGTGCACAGGTAATGCCTGGCTCTTTGTTGTCGCTTAGTAAACCATCTGGATCTTGTAGTTTAAAGGCAAGACCAAGTACTGTAGCCACTGGTGCAAGAGTAATGTAACGCTTGTTCCAGGTAAGGCTGATACCTACTACTTCTTCACCGTTCCATTGCCCTTTACACACAACACCGTAATCAGGAATTGAGCTTGCGTCAGAGCCTGCTTCTGGCGAGGTTAATGCAAAACATGGAATTTCTTGGCCTTGGGCTAAGCGCGGTAAATAATGATTTTTTTGATCTTCAGTACCGTAGTGCTGTAGTAATTCACCTGGGCCTAACGAGTTAGGTACACCTACAATTGATGATAGTAAGGTCGATTTACTGGTTAACTTTTGCAGAACACATGATTGTGCAAACGCAGAAAACTCTAAACCGCCGTATTCTTTTTTGATGATCATGGCAAAGAATTTATTATCTTTTAGATATTGCCATACATCTTGCGGTAAATCGGTAAGCTCGTGTGTTGCTTCCCAATCATCTAGCATGCTACATACTACTTCTACAGGGCCATCAATAAAGGCTTGCTCTTCAATAGTCAGCTTTGGTACTGGGTATTGGTGTAGCTTTTTCCAATCTGGGTTACCACAAAATAAATCAGCTTCCCACCACGTAGTACCGGCATCGATTGCTGACTTTTCAGTGTCAGACATGCTTGGCGTTACTTTTTTAAAGGTAGTAAAAATCGGCTTGATTATATATTGCTGACGAATGCCAGTAACAGAAAGAGGAACTGCGATGATCAAAAAGATCAACCAGCTAATTAAACCAAAAGCACCTGCAAAGGTACCAATTAATAATGTTGCGGCAGAAACACCAAGTGCTGTGTTCCAACTCGCTCTGTGGTAAACCGCGATGCTGAGCAGTGCGATTAAACCGAGTGTAAATATGAGTGTCATTGCTTATTCCTTAATAGAGGTCAGACCACCTCAGTTAGAGTAGCGCTAGTGAGCGTAAGTTTCAAGTACATTACAGCGTTAAATTAACGACAAACTAGCTATTATGCTTATCATTATTCCCTTTTTAAGGAACAAGCATGCACCACTGCTGTGTTTAATTCAATCGCAGCGATTATTTAAGCGCTAAAAATCAGTAAATCAGCTAGCCAAAAAAGTTTTTTTAAGTAAGTATGTCTGTTGTAGCGCACAGCAAAGTACAGCGCTATTTATACGTTTTTTTTAAGGGTTAGTTTATTAATGTGTGAATTACTTGGCATGTCAGCCAACGTACCTACGGATATTTGTTTTAGTTTTTCAGGTCTATTAGAGCGCGGTGGAAATACCGGCCCGCATAAAGATGGCTGGGGTATTACGTTTTACGAGGGTAAAGGGTGTAGAACCTTTAAAGATCCTGAGCCAAGCTATCAATCAGAAATCGCCAAGCTAGTAAAAGCTTACCCCATTAAAAGCGTGTCGGTAATTAGCCATATTCGCCAAGGAAACCGTGGCCGAGTGTGCCTTGAAAATACCCACCCGTTTACTCGTGAGCTTTGGGGGCGCGAAATTACCTATGCACATAATGGCCAGTTATCTAACTATCACGATTTAAAACCACAATATTATCGCCCTGTGGGCAACACCGACAGTGAGCTGGCGTTTTGTTGGTTGCTAGATAAAATTCGTGAAAAATACCCAAAACGCCCCTCTAATATGGCCTCTGTATTTAGATACGCGGCTAAGCTTTCGCATACGCTACGTGAAAAGGGCGTATTTAATATGTTATTGACCGATGGCGTATTTGTATTGGCGTACTGCACGAATAACTTACACTACATAACGCGCCGAGCACCATTTGGTAAAGCAACGTTAATTGATGCCGATATGGTAGTTGATTTTAACGAAGAAACCACCCCAAACGATGTAGTAACAGTAATAGCTACACGGCCATTAACCAACGACGAACGCTGGCAAAAAATGCAGCCAGGGGAGTTTGCGTTATTTAAAATGGGCGAACTAATTTAGTTAAATAGCCTAAAAGCAAACACAAAAAAACGCGATATAAAATCGCGTTTTTTTGTGTTTGCTATCACCGTGTTTACGGCGCTTCTGATCTTACTTCGCTGCTTTCGCTTACTGGAGTAGAAACAGGCTGGGTAACGGTAAATGAATTCATTTGTACTTCAAACTGCTCCATGCCTTTTTCGCCTTTCCACATACGTACTAGCATGTAGTCCATTTCTGGTGCAAACCAGGCAAGGGCTTGGCGTTTATCGTTATCGTATAAACGTTTTACTTTTATAGCTTCTACGTTACCAATTGGCAGCGAAATCATTTCTTTGCCAACCACTTCAAAGTTGTAGTCGCGGCGATTGCCTTTTTTATCAATAAGCGGAAACGAAAAATAAGTTTCGCCTTTTTTTAAGCCTTCGCGTACTTGTACTTGATACGAAATAGCATCTTGAAATTCGTCAGTCCATTCGCACTTTAGTGGGTATTCGCTAGTGCTGCTGGTGACCACTTTATTTTGTGTATCAAAGTCTATTTTATAATCTTTATCTGGGCCGGTGCCGGTACGCACCATATTGTAATGATGAGGAGTGACTTTGTTATCTAAAAAAGTAAATACAGAGGTTTCTTCTCGCTTGTCAGAGAAAATCATCCACTCAATATTGCTGTGGTAAGTAAGTTGATACGTTTGCTCGCCAACTTTTTTAAGTTCGCGTACTGCCTCGCCATGATTTTTACCTTTGCGTAAAATATCGTAGCTGGCTTGATACTCTGTTAGTTCGCCTGCAATTAGGCTAGTAGGAAGTAAAGCGCCCACACATAACAGCAGGGCACTTATTTTTTTATTGTGGGTAGTGCGCGCCGTGTGCAGGAAGTTGTTTTTCGTCAAGAACTGCATAATCTGCTTCCATAGTAAGTCTGTGTTCACTGAACCACTTGACCACCAAAGGATAAATTACATGCTCTTGTTCGTGCACGCGTTTAGCTAATGTTTCTGCTGTATCATCCTTGAGTACAGGTATTTGCGCCTGAAGAATAACGGGACCGCCGTCTAACTCTTCAGTTACAAAATGAACACTTACGCCATGAACATCGTCTTTTGCATCAATTGCTCTTTGGTGGGTATTCAGCCCCTGATACTTAGGCAACAAAGATGGATGAATGTTCAACATTTTTCCAACATATTTTTGCACTAAGCTAGGAGTAAGAATACGCATAAACCCAGCTAATACAACTAGATTTGGCATAAAAGAGTCAATAACGTTCATTAATTGCGCATCATAGGCCTCGCGCGAGTCAAAATCTTTGTGACTGAGCACTTTTGTAGCAATACCTGCTTGTTTTGCACGCTCAAGGCCGTAAGCGTCTGCTTTGTTACTTATAACAGCCGCTATGTGTCCGTTTATTTCGCCGCGTTCGCAGGCATCAATAATGGCTTGTAAATTAGAACCACTACCCGATATTAATACCACTAAGCGAATGGGTGCCATTACTTAGCACCACCTACAATTTCTACTTGCTCTTCGCCGGCAACAGCATCTTGAATTTCACCAAGGTGCCATGCGTTTTCGCCAAGCTCTTTTAAAATGCTTAAGCTTTGCTCTAGCGCATCGCCTGGTACTACTAATACCATGCCTACACCACAGTTAAATGTACGGTACATTTCGTGCGTAGTAATATTGCCGTTTTCTTGTAACCAGTTAAAAACGGTTGGCCACTGCCAGCTATCGCCTTTAACTACTGCTTTTGCAGAATCGGGTAATACACGCGGAATGTTTTCCCAAAAGCCGCCGCCAGTAATATGCGATAGGGCATGCACGTCTACTTGCTTAAATAACTCAAGTAAAGGTTTAACGTAAATACGGGTTGGCTCTAGTAAGTGCTCGCCTAGAGTTTTTCCGTCAATAACTTGGTTCGTATCGGCGTTTGATACTTCAAGTACTTTACGAATTAAAGAAAAGCCGTTTGAGTGCGGACCGCTAGAAGCAAGGGCAATAAGTTGATCGCCGGCTGCTACTTTTGTGCCATCAATAATTTTAGATTTTTCTACTACGCCGGTACAAAAACCGGCCATGTCGTAGTCTTCACCATCGTACATACCTGGCATTTCAGCTGTTTCGCCGCCAATCAGGGCACAGCCAGAAATCTCACAGCCTTTACCAATACCGGTTACTACATCGGCCGCTGTGTCTACATCTAGTTTACCTGTTGCATAGTAATCTAGAAAAAACAGGGGTTCAGCGCCTTGTACTATTAAATCGTTTACACACATTGCAACTAAATCAATACCTACAGTGTCGTGTTTTTTTAAGTCGATAGCTAAACGTAGTTTAGTACCTACACCGTCAGTACCTGCTACTAGTACTGGCTGTTTGTAACCTTCTGGAATTTCGCAAAGAGCGCCAAAACCACCAATTCCGCCCATTACTTCTGGACGACGCGTTTTTTTAACTACGCCTTTAATACGCTCAACAAGTGCATTACCAGCGTCGATATCTACGCCCGCGTCTTTATAGCTTAATGACTGTTTTTGTTCGCTCACAGGTTTTCCTCAAATAATTGCTTGGGGTTGCTTTTCGATAGCTTAGAAACGCGCGTATTTTACAACAATTGCAACTGCGCGGCTAGCTCAAATATAGTTTTGAAATAATTAACAAGGACACTTGTCCGCTATTAGTTTGTTAATTGCACAAAAAAAGCACCCTGGGTGCTTTTTAGTTATTTATGCTTTGGCAGTTAGTATTGCTCTAAGTGGAGCAGGATAACCTTCAATGGTTTTACTGGTATCGTTTGGGTCTAAAAAATCAACTAACGATTCGTTTTCCATCCAGTCGGTCCTGCGTTGCTCATCAAGCGTGGTAATTGCGCAATCTTTTATTTGCACATCTTTAAAGCCAACGCGTTCCATCCACAGTTTTAGTGCAGCAGTACTTGGAATAAACCAAACGTTGCGCATTTTTGCGTAGCGGTCGGTAGGTACCAGTACTGTGTTTTCATCGCCTTCAATTACTAACGTTTCTAGCACGAGTTCGCCACCTGGGCGAAGCTGCGCTTTTAACTGCGCTAAAAAATCGATAGGCGAGCGGCGGTGATACAGCACCCCCATAGAAAACACCGTATCAAACGCTTTAAGCTCGGGTAGTGCTTCTACACCTAATGGTAATAAATGCACGTTTTCATCTGGGTTGTAATGTTTAATGGCCTGAAACTGACACAAAAATAAATCAGAAGGGTCAATACCTACTACAAATTCAGCGCCTTCACCGCGCATACGCCATAAGTGATAGCCAGAGCCACAGCCTATATCTAATACTGTGCGGCCTTTTAATGGCTCAATATGGGGAAGCAGGCGGTCCCACTTCCAATCGCTGCGCCACTCTGTGTTTATTTCAATACCGTGTACAGTAAAGGGGCCTTTGCGCCATGGCATCATGCGTTTTAATAAATGCGTGGCTTGTTTTTGCTCGCCTTCGCTCATCTCCCCCGGTGCGCCAATTTCTACTTTAGTGGCGATATCAACGTGGGTTGTTTTTACTTCTGGCAAATTTTTAAGTACTTTTTGCCATTTTGGTAAATCGCCATGGCTTGCCTCGTTTTGCCAATGCTTTAATTGAGCGGGCAGGGTTTCTAGCCAGTGGCTAAGCGGGCTTTGTGCAATTGCTGCGTAAAATTGGTTAAACCATTGAGACATAAGTCACTCTCTTTATTTAATTGCTACCATTGAGCAAAAATTAAAACATTGATACCACACTTGCGTTTGGCTAAAACCAATGTCGCTTAAACGATTAAAGTGAGTGCTTAGCGTATCGGGGCGCATCACGTTTTCAATGGCAGTACGTTTTTGGCTTATTTCAAGCTCTGAGTAGCCATTGTGGCGTTTAAAGTCGTGGTGCAAATCAATTAATAAATTATCGCACTGCTCGTTTTCGGCTTTAATTTTTTCGCTAAGTAGCAGTACGCCACCGGGTTTTAAGTTAGCGTAAATTTTTTCAAGCACGGCTTGGCGCTGTAATGGCGGAATAAATTGCAAGGTAAAATTCATGGCCACTACCGACGCATTTTGAATCTCAAGCTCGTTAATATCGCCTAAAGTTACTGTAACAGGCACGTCTGACTTAAAGCCTTGTAAATGAACCTTACAACGCTCAACCATAGCTTGTGAGTTATCTACAGCAATAATGTGGCAGTTATCGGTGCGAATATTACGGCGCATACTTAGGGTAACCGCACCAAGCGAGCAGCCTAAATCGTAAAGGTTTGAATTACTTTGCGCATATTCACCGGCCAATTTACCCATAGTGCTTACAATGGTGGCGTACCCAGGCACAGAGCGCTGGATCATATCCGGAAAAACCTCAACCACATTTTGGTCAAAGCTAAAATCTTTTACTTGTTGCTCAGAGGCGTAAATACTGTCTTTTATACTCACTAAGGCAGTCTCTTTAAAAATAATGGCACTATTTTAACATTTTATACTGGATAGTCAGTGATAAATTCAGTAGCTTGGCTAGAATTATGAATAATAAGTATAAAAGAGAACGTTAAATGAGCAAAAGTAAGGTAATTAGCACAGACGATATATTAGCAACCCTATGTCATTCAGTGACGGGTGTTCTGTCATCAGCCAGCGGTAACGAAATTAGCTACTCGGCTATGGTGCAAAAAATAACGCGCACCTGTATGCGTCCAGACATTGGCTGTTTTGTATTATTTGATGGTGGCTTTACAGGGCTGGTAGTCACTAATTTTACAGCGCAAGCGGCAATGGAAATTTACGGCGATTACATGCGCAATATGGGCATGCCTGAAGAAGAAATTGCCCACAGTCATTTATCAGATGACGTTTCAAATGTAATGGGCGAGCTGATGAACCAAATTGTTGGTGACTTCACTTCTAAAGTGCGTGAGCAGTTACATACCTCTATTACGCAAAACCAGCCAAAAATGATGGCGATTAATAAACAAGTGCAAATATCGGTTGATACCACTATGGATCGTCCACAAGCACGCCGCGTAACCTTTACTACGCGCAACCAAAATATCTTTTACCTAGAGCTGGCAATGGATAAAACAGAGTTTATTAAACTACATGACTTTGACATTGTAGAAGCGATAGACCCTGATGACATTATCGAAAACGAAGCTAAGCAAAAGGCCGAAAAAGCAAAAGCTAAGTCAAAAGAAGCAGAACAAGATGATGCCGATGATGACTTTATGGCTGAGCTAGGGCTGTAATGTAGGTTGGGTTGAGCGAAGCGAAACCCAACGTGCTTTTGAGCTGTCAGTTTTAAGCTATCAGCGGTCAGTAGAAAAGTTACTAAAGAGAACGCGATTTTAAATCGCGTTTTTTTATTGAGAACTTTGATTACGAGTTAGGTTGTATTTATTTTTCGCTGACCGCTGACCGCTGACCGCTGACCGCTGACCGCTGACCGCTGACCGCTGACCGTTCATGAATACGGATTCTCTCCCATCGCTACCACCACACAAAAAATCCGTAAATCTAACTCTAACTGATGGTATTGCGGCTCCATGTGGCAGCACAGTTTATAAAAGCTTTTGTTGTGATCTTTTTCTTTAAAGTGGGCGAGTTCGTGTACGACTAGTGCTTTTAACAGTGGCTCGGGTGCGCGCAGTAAATCGCTGTTTATGGCTAAATCGTGCTTACGGGTTTTACCTTGCATGCGGTAGGTGTGGGTACCGAGTGCGTTGGTAACCATATCACCTTGTTTTCTAAATGCAGCGCGGCCAAACGGTGGGGCGTTTTTTAAATACTGCTTTTTTAAATCAGTGGCGTAGCTGTAAAGTAGTTTGTCGGTGGTGATGGTGTGCGCATGTGGGTATTTTTTAAGTAAGTAGTCACATACCTTGTTGTTATTTATAAGGCTTAATACTTGCTCAACAATGTTAGCTGGGTAGCCGGTAAAGTAACGTGCGTATTCACTCATTTTTATTCTCTATTTAAAAAAGCGTTGGCTGGTGGGCTTCTTTTTCGCCGCTGAATGGATTTAATACCGGGTGATTATACCCTAGGTCTTCACAAAACTGCCTAGCGAGTCGTGGAGATTCACGGTTATCGGCAGTATGAAAAAACACATACGGGGATTTACCCTCATCAAGCCATTGTTTTACTTTATTGAGCCACGGTTTATAAAAGGGTTTATAGTCGTTTTGTAAATCGGCTATTACAAAGCGCGCCATCGGCTGCGAGCCAGTAGCTATTGCATGTACCGGTAAGTGGGGCTTTTTTTGTTGTGCATCTATTAAAGCCTCGGTGGTGGGCTTTACTGCAAAAAGCGCACGGGTATCCATAGAAATACGGTTTATATTATTTGCCATTAATAGCTGATTAAGGGCAATTTCGGCCTCACCTTTTTTAAAAAAATCACTATGGCGTACTTCTACGCCGTAATTTAGCTCTTTGGGGAGCAAGCTAATAAATTGCGTTAATTTAGGTAAATCGTTTGGACCAAACGCTTTGGGTAATTGCAGCATTATTTGCCCTGTTTTTTCAAGTATTGGGGCAAATAACGTAAGCCAGTCATTAAGTTCTGTTTGAACATTACTAAGCGCAAGCTCGTGGCTAAAGCGACGATGAAACTTAAACGTAAATTTAAAGTCCTCGGGTACGCTTTGAGCCCAGCGTAAAACAGTGCTTGGCGCTGGGTCTGCGTAAAAGCTGGTATTGCCTTCAACTGAGTTAAAATGCTGGGCATATTGGTTTAGCATATCGGCATTTTTACATTGGCGGGTAAATAAGTTGCCTTTCCAGGCGCTGCTCGACCACTGAGGGCATCCAATATATAACATAAAAAGGGTGGCTTAATGACTTCGTGGCGTAAGTGTACCAAATACATACGGTGCTTGCTGCAAATTAACATTACAAAGCTAAACACACGCTCTAGGGCGTGTTGATCTTTGTAGATTGAAATTTGTTCAATCTAGGGGCGATTAAATCGCGGCGCGAGGTTTGTAACCTAGTGGGCTCGATAACTGCTCCTGCGTTATTCTAATGACTTACATCCCTGTAAGAATAAGTAAAAATCGAGCAAAGCTTCCGCGTCCTGCTCACGCCCCTTACCTACATCCATGTAGGCAACAAAGAGTTAATCGTCCCTAGAAAGAACCCAAAGGGCAGCGCATGTTTGGCATTTATGCTGCGTTATCGCCTTTTTATGGGGAATAACCACACTACATAGACTCTGCCTTGCCTAAAAGCCAAACATACTGCTGCAAATTAACATTACAAAGCTAAACACACGCCCTAGCATCTTGATACTACTTGGGTATAATGCAGGGCTTAATTTGATTATTTTTAGATTGCTAGCGGCTTTATTTGTATTGTGGTGACCAGTTTTTTAAATCACACGCCTTAAAACAAATAAATATAACCGTTTAAGCCTTTTATCTGACAGGAAAACTATGCGCTCTATATATTGCGGACAGCTAAATAAAACTCACGTAGATCAAGAAGTTGAACTATGTGGCTGGATCAACAAACGACGTGACCTTGGTGGACTTATCTTTGTCGATTTACGCGATAGAGAAGGGTTAGTACAAGTTGTATTCGATCCAGAAGTTGAAGGATTAATGGATAACGCTAACAAACTTCGCCAAGAGTTTTGTGTGCAGTTAAAAGGGGTTGTACGTGCGCGCCCAGAAAGCCAAGTAAATAAAGACATGGCAACAGGCGAAGTGGAAATTTTAGGTACTGAGCTAACTATTATTAATCGCTCTGAGCCGCTACCGCTTGATTTTAATCAAACCAATTCAGAAGAGCGCCGCTTAAAGTACCGCTACTTAGATTTACGCCGCCTTGAAATGAGCGACCGTATTAAACTGCGCGCTAAAGCAAGCAGCTTTGTTCGTCGCTTTTTAGATGACAATGGCTTTTTAGACATTGAAACACCTGTACTTACAAAAGCAACACCAGAAGGTGCACGCGATTACTTAGTACCGAGTCGTGTTCATAAAGGTAGCTTTTATGCATTACCACAGTCACCACAGTTGTTTAAGCAATTGTTGATGATGTCGGGTTTTGACCGTTACTACCAAATTGTTAAATGTTTCCGTGATGAAGATTTACGTGCCGATCGTCAACCTGAATTTACCCAAATAGATTTAGAAACCTCGTTCATGAGCTCTGATCAAGTACGTGGTATGACTGAAAAAATGATCCGTGAAATGTGGCAATCATTACTAAACGTTGATTTAGGCGATTTCCCAATTATGCCTTACTCTGAGGCAATGAGCCTTTACGGTTCTGATAAGCCAGACTTACGTAACCCAATGAAGCTTGTTGATGTAGCTGATTTAGTAAAAGACGTAGAGTTTAACGTATTTTCAGGCCCAGCTAATGACGAAAAAGGCCGCGTTGCTGTATTAACAGTACCGGGTGGCGCTAAGCTTTCGCGTAAGCAACTTGACGATTACACTAAGTTTATTGGCATTTACGGCGCTAAAGGTATGGCGTGGATGAAAGTAAACGACCGTGATGCAGGCGCTGAAGGCGTTCAATCTCCAGTTGCTAAGTTTTTAAACGAAGAGGTAATTACCCAGTTACTTGAGCGTACTAACGCACAAACGGGCGACATTATTTTATTTGGTGCCGATAAACGCAACGTTGTAAACGAAGCAATGGGCGCGCTTCGCTTGAAGATTGGTGTTGATTTAGAAATCACTAACCTTGATAGCTGGGCGCCACTTTGGGTTGTTGACTTCCCAATGTTTGAAGAAGATGACGAAGGCACGTTACATGCTGTGCATCATCCATTCACAGCACCAAAAGATATTAGCGCAGAAGAGCTTGAAGCAAACCCTGCCGCGGCTATTTCAGATGCTTACGACATGGTATTAAACGGCTACGAAGTAGGTGGCGGTTCGGTACGTATTCATAATGCTGATATGCAAGAAGCAGCATTTAGAATTTTAGGTATTGATGCGCAAGAGCAACAAGACAAGTTTGGCTTTTTACTTGATGCCCTTAAATACGGCACACCACCACATGCTGGTTTAGCCTTTGGTCTTGACCGTTTAGTTATGCTTTTATGTGGTACCGATAACATTCGTGACGTTATTGCGTTCCCTAAAACCACTCAAGCATCGTGCTTATTAACCGATGCACCTAGCAAAGCTAATAGCGACTCGTTAACTGAGCTTGCAATCAGTGTGGTAGAAAAAGCAATTCCTAGCGAAGAGTAATACCGCGCGCAACAAATGCGCTTAGCTAGATTTAAAAACCCTTAGGAGTATGCCTAGGGGTTTTTTTATGGTTAAATTTAAACCAGTTCATACCAATCGTGTTAAGTTATTAGTCTATTTAGCACGCTAGAATAGTTAAATATGTAAGTTGCTTGGTATCAAATATTATTCAATAGAGAGGGAATTCTTATGTCGTTTAATCTCACATTATTTGGTGAATTTTTAGCTTTTTTTATTTTGTTTTGCATTCCAATTTTTGCGCTTATTAGCTACAAAATAGGTAAACGCAAAAGCACCATGCCGGGCGTTTTAGCTTTTGTGGGCGGATGCTTAGCGGTATTTCCACTCTTTGGCTTAATTTTTATCGCCTTATTAGCGCTTAAACAAGATTTGCCAAAAATCAGCCCTTATGCCCATTAAACAACCCTAAATACGGACGCGTAGTCACAGTGCTAATTTCTAATAATAGCTATTATTGCGATCAGCAATTTAGTGCCTTACAGCTAGCAAAACACACACTCGAAAACACAGAGTTTGAAGCATGTACGTTTATAGATTGCGACTTATCTCAGGGGCAATTTAAAGCGTGTCGATTTATAGAGTGCAGCTTTGAGCATTGCAATTTATCGAGCATTGAATGGGGATACAGCTCGCTTGAAAATGTAAGCTTTAGCCATTGTAAGTTAAACAGCGTGCAATGGAGCAATGCTGATTGGGGAGCGCTAAGTATTGATGCGCCGGTGAGCTTTAATTATTGTGAACTTAGTAACAGCTCTTTTTATGAATTAACTTTAAAATCACTAAAATTAATTCACTGCTTTGCAAAAAATGTTGATCTTAGACATGCCAATTTAAAGCAAAGTACATTTACAGGAAGTAATTTTCGCGATAGTGAGTTTTTTCAAACCACTTTAACTGAGTGTGACTTTGTAGGGGCTACAGAATTTAATATAGATTTAAACAGTAATACGTTAGCGGGGGCTAAGTTTGAGCGCTTTGAAGCCCTTAATTTACTTACAAGCCTTAACATTGAGCTTTGCGATTAATATGTGAGGAGCGTTTAGAAGCTGCATATTGCAAGCCTCTAAACAATGAATAACCTTTAATAAGATTAAACAGTGGCCTGTAGCTTGGTATTAACAGCTAGGGCCATTTTTATTACGTGCGTTTGCCAATGTGCGGGCAATTTCAAGCAGTGCAGGGGTGATGTCATCAGCGCCGTCTTTGATTAATTTGGTTACATCGCCTGATGAATATAAGCTATCGCGCGGCGACTTAATACCAAGTTCGCGCACAAAGTCTTTTGTTTTACCTGTGCTGCCTGTTTCAATAAATTTAAAAATAATACGCTCGTTGTTACTTTTTGGCTCGGCCTGTAACACGGCGATTTCTTCTTTGTAGGTTTCTATTCGACTTTGCAAAATGTCGATACGTTGTTCAATAGTGCTGTATGATTTCATGGGGTACTTTTCTAAATTAACTAAAAATAATACCCGTATTATCGCATACATTAGCAATGGCGCGCGCTAACCTTTATAGTAAAAGTTATTTTTATTTAAAAACAATAATTTATATAAGTTACAACATGCATAAAACAATAAAAAAGTTACTAACATTAAGTGCATTTAGCCTAACCGCGAGTTTAATATCACCATTAAGCTTTGCTGATGATGTAATAGTGGATCAAAGCCGCAATCGCACCATCCCTATAAATATCACATACCCCAATGAGAGTAATCAATGCAGCGTACACGCAAAGTGCCCTGTAGCATTTATAAATGCAGGCTACGGCATTAGCCACAATGACTACACGTTTGCGAGTAAGCTATTTAATGCACAGGGTTATTTAAGCATTGCAGTCGCACATGAGCTAAAAACCGACCCTGCGCTTAATCGCATACAGCCTTATTTAACCACCCGCATGGAAAACTGGCATCGCGGTGTGGTTACCCTTAAATTTTTAGTTAATCAGCTAAGTGCTCAATACCCTGAGTATAACTTTTCTCAGCTCACGTTATTTGGCCACTCTAACGGCGGCGATATATCTGCTTTATATGCTTCAATTTACCCGAATGAAGTAAGCCAAATAATTACCCTCGATCACCGCCGCATGTTGATCCCACGTAATAAAAACATACGCGTGCTTACACTGCGTGGTAGTGATTACCCAGCCGATGCGAATGTTTTATTAAATGAAACAGAGCTAAAAAGCTTCCCTGTTAGCCAAGTAATGATTGAAAAATCGCGCCACAACGATATGCACGACGGCGGGCCAAAATGGCTGGTACAGAGAATGAGTAAAGAAGTAGGGGCGTTTTTAGATAATTAGCCAAGATATATAATCAAGCCAACTTTAAGCTGGCTTGATATATAAAGGTTTAAGCTGACGCAGAATTTTGAGTGGCATTAAACAAAGTATGTATATTATTGCAGGTTACCCTTGCGGCGTAGCAAACTGTTTTATTGGCCGTTCCTTTATTTCCATATCTTTTGTAGGAATAGCTAGGAGTGAATATTTCGTTCTTATGGTAATGTTATCAACAAACTTACCGTTAATGTACAAGTTGACGAACGGTGTAATTGTACTCACTAAGTATTTTTTTTCGGGGTTTAAAGCAAACCTCTCTTCCATGCCTTTTAGCTCAATAAACTTTACTTCAAGCGGTTCGAACTCTATCGAGGATAATTTTTTGTGTGCACGCCGGCGCCCTTGTATAGGTTGTTCAGGGACCTTTGCATTGGGGTTTTCTGCTCTTATTGAGAAGTATTCATCCACTTCATATATGAACATTGAGTTTAAGTCGATACCTTGTTCATTGAAAGCAAGAGAGCTTAATTTAACTTGATAAGGCGAAGTATTTGCCAACCTTATACTAGTTATACATTTAGTATCTATATGACAAAATGTATAAGAAGATGCAGCAATAGGACCTTCGATAACTTCTTCAGAGTTGGCAAAAGTAGAGTAACTAATTAAAAGAAATATAATATTGATCAAAGTTTTCATTGGGCTGTTCGCACTGCATTTTCAAAAAGATATGCCGAATATAGCAATATATCTCTGTCTTCATTAGTTTGATAAATCTGTGCCTTTTGAGCGATGAAATTAAGATCCTTTATAGCAGTTCTCGCGTTATATGCTGTATCTTCAGAAGTCCAAACTGCGTGACTAAACTCATGAACAATAGTATCTACTTTTCTATCAGTACCTACGCTAAAAAAAGCTCTTACCAAACCCTATAATTCCATATCTGTCATAATAAGTAGCATCGCCAAACCCTGCGCATTTATAAAGCTTATGAGGATTTAAAAGCATGGAGCCGATAAGGTTTATTACTTTACGCGCTTGGCGGATTAAAAATGTTCGTGTTGCTTCAAAATTAATTGAATTAACAAAACCATATTGTTTCATAATTGATTCGAATTTTTCTTTTTTCTTTTTATCTAAGTTAGCAGGGTTGTGCAATATATTAATAAAAGTTGTTAATGCTTTTGGGATAATTAGCATAGCCAATTCAATTTGTTTTAGCTCAGATAAAGTTAACTCGATACCTGTTTTGTTTGTATAATTTAACTAACAAACTATTAGAACTGTACCTATTATTCAACCTCTATATTTTATCTCAGATTGTGAGATTGCTTTATTGAACATCTAAAATAGCGCAGCCACAGCTGCGCTATTTTTGTTTTAGTTACTCAACTAATTCACTTACTACAATTGGGCTGTTATGTAGGGTTTTATGCACTGGGCATTTGTCGGCTATTTCTAGCAGACGCTGGCGCTGTGCTTCGGTTAAGTCGCCGCGTAGGGTAATTTTACGGGTAATGGCCTCTAGGTTTTGGGTACATTCGCCGTTGTCGCAATCTTTGTAATAGTCGCGGGTGTGTTCAAGCTCTACTTTTATATGATCAAGCGGCAGCTTTTTTAAGGTTGCATACATACGCAGTGTCATTGAGGTACACGCGCCTAGGCCTGCGAGTATATGGTCGTAAGGATCGGGGCCTAAATTACTGCCACCTACTTTTAATGGCTCATCGGCAAGCCATGTATGATCTTTAGTACTTACGTGCTGAGTAAATATATGATCTTTTTCTTCAACCAGTACTTTGCCGTTTTCTAATTTTGCGCTGTAGTTGCTTTGCTCATATTTAACGTAGCGGTTTGCCCAATTAGCAATAAGCGTAGCAGCGTACTCGGCATCGTTTTTATTACTCAGTAAGTGGTCGGCGTTATCGAGGCTAATAAAGCTTTTTGGGTGTTTGGCTGATGCATAAATTTTCTCGGCTTCTGAAATATTAACCGTGGCATCAACAGGGGAGTGCATAACTAAAAGTGCGCGTTTTAATTTACCTATATGGCTACGGTCGTACTTTGCTATGTCCTCTACAAATTGTTTTTTTATGGTAAATTCGCGCCCAGCTAAGCTAACTTTAGCTTCACCTGCGGCGTTTATTTCGTCTAAATGGGCTTCAAAGTTATGTGCAACGTGTTGCGCATCTGAAGGAGCGCCAATTGTTGTAATAGCCGATACCTCAGGAATATGCTCTGCAGCAGCCAGTACGGCAGCGCCGCCTAAGCTGTGGCCAATTAATAACTGCGGCGCATCAAAGTGCGTACGCAGGTGATCGGCTGCGGCCACTAAATCTTGAATATTTGATGAGAAGTTACTGTTTGCAAAGTCGCCGTCGCTATTGCCAAGGCCGGTAAAGTCAAAGCGCAGTACGGCAATACCCTGTTGGGTAAGGGCGCGGCTTATGCGCGTAGCGGCAGCAATATCTTTACCACAGGTAAAGCAGTGTGCAAATAAAGCATAAAACTTTACATCGCCGGCTGGGCGTTCAAGCTGGCCTGCAAGTTCTAAATCGCCGCTTTTAAAAGATACTTTTTGTCGCATAGAAGAGCCTTAGTGTTTCATTAAAATACGTTACAATAATAGATAAGATATAAGCACTAACTAGTGTAATTTCAATGTTTATTATGCTTTGATCTTGATCTAGCAAACTGCTTACTATTTCATCGTGAGGACATTTGTCCTTATGTTTTTTGGGTGGTTTGTCTATCCTCGCACAGCGCTATAATGAAGGTTTTGCTACTTTATATTGGCTAATTAGCTATATTTTAAAGCAGCTCACTTCTAACAACCTATTCACTGGAACGTACAATGCAATTACCTACTGTTGATTATAAAGCTCCCGATGCGGCTGCTCACTTTGTTGAATCGTTAAGAAACACCGGTTTTGGTGTATTAAAAAATCACCCAATCCCGCAATCTTTAGTTGAGTCTATTTACGAAAAATGGCAAGACTTTTTTAATTCAGAGCAAAAGCACGACTTTTTATTTTCTAAAGAAACGCAAGACGGTTATTTCCCGCCTTCTGTATCTGAGGTAGCTAAAGGCTTTACAGTAAAAGACATTAAAGAGTACTTTCATGTTTACCCTAAAGGTCGCGTGCCTGCAGAGCTTGAAGCCGACGTGCGTGAGTACTACCGCTTAGCTAACGAATTTGCAGCAACGCTTTTAAGCTGGGTTCAAGCAGAGGCACCAGCCGATGTACGTGCTAAGTTTTCTATCGATTTAAAAGACATGATTGCTGATTCTGAGCAAACATTGTTACGCATTTTACATTACCCGCCAATGACAGGTGATGAAGAGCCAGGTGCAATTCGCGCTGCAGCACATGGTGACATTAACTTATTAACTGTGTTACCTGCATCGAACGAGCCAGGCCTGCAAGTTCAAAAAACTGATGGCGGTTGGCTAGATGTGCCATGTGACTTTGGTAGCTTAATTATTAATATTGGTGACATGTTACAAGAAGCGTCGGGCGGGTACTTCCCATCGACTATTCACCGTGTAATTAACCCAACAGGTAAAGCGTCGACTAAGTCGCGTATTTCTTTACCACTGTTTTTACACCCACGTCCTGATGTTGTGCTTTCTGAGCGTTACACGGCAGACAGCTACCTACAAGAGCGTTTACGCGAGTTAGGTGTTAAATAACGTTATATTTATTGAGTTAAATATAAACCAAAAGCGGCTTTTAGCCGCTTTTGTTGTTTTTAAGCAAGGTTATACCAATCCGCAATAATGTTGAATCATTTTTAGGGGCTAAACGTGTCGCTATCTGCGTTAAAAAATTCTCATTTATGACTATATGGATGCAGAAGGTAGAGCAATGCAGGAGCAATTGCCGAGAACAACTAAATAACGAATTTATTGTCTAGCTATCAACACGTTTATCTATTCTCAAAATAGATCACTTAATTAAGCGGGTTGGTATTAATTTTTTGGGTAAGTTTGTTTCATTATTAAAACCGACTCAGCAATTATTTGCTCAAGTATAGCTAAATCGATATTTTCCAATTTTGTCACGTACAAACAGCTTTTACCTAGGCTATGTTTACCAAGCTTATTTAATAATGCCGCTATTTTGGGGTGATCAAAGCCAGGCATAATATAAATAGAAAGCTTAGTTTTGCGTGGTGAAAACCCTGTGATTGGCCATTCACCTGTGCGGCCGGAGTCGTACCTATAGCTGTATTGGTCAAACCCTATAATATCTTTACCCCATACAACAGGCTTTGCCCCTGTGACTTTTTCAAACAGGGTTAGTAAGGTTTGTGTGTCTTCAATACGCTTTGAATCTATACTTTCTAGGCATTGCTTAAGTGTTATTTGGTTTGCTTTAGTTTTTAATGTCATAGCGTTGATTTGTATTGTTATTAGCTACTCTAAGGTTAGCACTTAATTTGCTAAGTGAATATTTCCATGCATTTCTAAGTTAGTTGCGTATAATGCGCCCTTGGCCGGTTTGGCCTTTATTTTATTGAGAGATTTTATGAGTTTTGATGGTTTAGGTTTATCACAGTCTTTAGTTAACGCGGTTTTAGAAAAGGGCTATGAAACGCCAACGCCTATTCAGGCTCAAGCAATTCCTGCAATTATTGAACGTCGCGATGTGATGGCGGCTGCACAAACAGGCACAGGTAAAACCGCTGGTTTTACTTTACCGCTAATTGAGCTGCTATCTAAAGGCAGTAAAGCAAAAAGTAACCACGTACGTGCCCTTATTTTAGCGCCCACGCGTGAGCTGGCTTTGCAGGTAAGCGAAAACGTTGAAGAATACGCTAAGCACTCTGATGTAAGTTCGTTTGTAGTGTACGGCGGCGTAAAAATAAACCCACAAATGCAGCGCCTTCGTAAAGGGGTTGATATTTTAGTGGCCACGCCTGGGCGTTTAATCGATTTACATAATCAAAACGCGGTTAAGTTTGATAATGTTGAAGTGCTGGTACTTGATGAAGCGGACCGCATGCTTGATATGGGCTTTATTCACGACATTAAACGCCTGATTGCCAAAATGCCGCCTAAACGCCAAAACTTAATGTTTTCGGCAACGTTTTCAGATGATATACGTGCATTAGCAAAAGGGTTAATTAACGACCCTGTTGAAATATCAGTTGCGGCAAAAAACACCACTGCTAAAAGCGTAACGCAAAGCGTTTACGCTGTTGATAAATCGCGCAAAACCGCATTACTTAGCCATTTAATTCGTAGCAACGATTGGAAACAAGTATTAGTGTTTAGCCGTACCAAGCACGGTGCAAACCGTTTAGTTAAACAGCTTGAGCGCGACGACATAGTAGGCGCCGCTATTCATGGTAATAAATCACAAGGCGCTCGTGTTAAAGCATTAGATGGCTTTAAAAGTGGTGAAGTACGCGTACTAGTAGCGACTGATATTGTGGCACGTGGCCTTGATATTGTTGAGCTTCCGCATGTGGTTAACTACGACTTACCAAACGTATACGAAGATTACGTTCACCGTATTGGCCGTACCGGTCGTGCTGGTGCATCAGGGCATGCTATTTCGTTTGTAACAGCCGATGACGCCGCTGATTTATACGGTATTGAACGTTTTATTGGTGAGCTAATCCCTCGCGCTGAAGAGCCTGGATTTGAACCAACTAGCCCAGTACCTGAGCGCGCATTAGATGCTCGCCCAATTAAACCTAAAAAGCCTAAAAAAGCAAAGCAGCCGTTTAACAAGCCTAAGTCTGATAAGCCGAACAGCAAAAAACCAAACAATGGGGGAAGCGGTACCGGCCCTCGTCGTGGTGGTTCTAAAAAACCAGCAGCCAAAACCGATGACAACGCACAAAGCCCATGGGCAAAGCGCCAATCGGTAGGTGGTAATGGCCAGCGCCGTCGTCGCCCAAATAACGATTAATCATTATTAAAGATTGTATTGGCCTTTAATTAAACGCCGATAAAAAAACGCGCTACCTTTTTAATAGAAGTAGCGCGTTTTTTATTATTTGTAATTTATACTTACCTGATCAACGAATTAACGCCTAAACCCACAAACAAGGTAACGCTAACGCTTAGTAAGGTGCCTAGCATAACGTACTCGGTGAGCTTTTTATCTTTACTGGCACTTAAATCGCCAAACCTAAATACCGACTTGGCAGCTAGCAAAAAGCCAAGCCCAGCAAATTGGTCAAGTAATATAAAGCTGAGCATAAGTACTCGCTCTATCATGCCAATGCTTTGTCCGGCCAACGGTAAGCTGCCCTCACTTGAAAAGTTAGCGGTGAGCCTTTCAAGCATCATTCTTATAAATACGGCACTTGGGCTTAATATAATTAAATATCCGCATACAACCCAAAGCACTTTAGGGTTTGTGGCAAGTGCGCTTACGTACGCGATTAAACTTTGGTTATCAGTTATATAAATACACAGCGCTATTATTACGGCTATATGCGCGATTTGGTCGAGTAAAAAGGGCACAACCCCTTTGTTAGAATACGACTTAGCAATATCTATTAGGTAGTGGCTAAGCATAATTGCAGCTGTTGAAAGTAACACGGTGCTTAGTTGTTGCCAGCCATAGCTATATTCCCAAAGCGCTAAAATAACGGCGCTAACCACACCGTGTACTAATACATGCAGGTAGAGCTTTTGAGCTTTAAAGTGGTGGGTGTTTCTATCGTTTACCCAGCTCATTGGTTGTAAAAAAAAGTCACTGACTAGGTGGCCTATAATTAATGCCGCTAATAATAACGAAAACCCCATTACTCACTTCCTTTTACAATCGTTGTTATGACCTGTTTAGCGTGTACTATAAATCGCTCTATAAGCTGATAATTTGCTAAATTAAGCAATTTAGTGACATTTTCGCGACTGGTGTTAAGCTCTTTTGCCAGTGCTGCATGACTGTTATCGGCCTGGGTTAAATACACGTAAAGCGCATTGGCTTGTTTTTGCGTTATTTTGCTAAGTAAGGTATCAACAAAGGCAAGGTTAAGACTAAAGCCCTCATCTAGGGTGTGCTTTGCTACCTGTAAGGTAAAGCGATGGTTGGCTATTTTATCAAGGCCTTGCCCTGAGAGCACAAAGGCCGAGCCGGTGGCTGTTTTTATATCGCTGCGTGGGTTGTCTACCTCACCTAAGGCCATACTTTGGCGTAGCTCGTAACCTGCCGACTTTAAATGCAAATAAATGATAATAGCGGTTTTAATTAACTGCTCGCTTTGATTTATTTGTAACTGAAAAGCATCACCTCGGTATATGGTCCACAGTGAGGTATTATCACTAATTGCACGCAAACTTTGCTCTAGCTGATAAAGCATGGCATCGTATTGCTGCTTAGGTATTTTTTGCGATTTAATTATATCGCCGCTGATCACACCAATCATAAAAATCCAAAAAGTAACTTAATGCAGTTACATAGAATCAGGTAACCAAATTTGGTTACATTTAGTTAAGTAACCAATTTAGGTTACTTAAAACAAAATTGCAAGGTTCACTCGTTAATGGCGTTTTATTTCAGCTGCGCTGAGCTGTGAGCACTTAAGGAAACAAATGACTTTACAAAACGATCAGCAAATCAGTAAGCCACGTGTCGGTATTTTTGTTGATGTACAAAACATTTATTACACGTGCCGCGAAAGTTACCGTAAAAACTTTGACTACAATGCATTTTGGGCGCACATGAAGCAGCAGTATTCTATAGATTGTGCATTTGCGTATGCCATTCACCGCGGTGATGAAAAACAAAACCAGTTTCAAAATATATTGCGTGCTATTGGCTTTGAGGTAAAACTAAAGCCGTTTATTCAGCGCCGTGACGGCAGCGCAAAAGGGGATTGGGATGTAGGCATAACAATAGATATGCTAGAGCAAGGCAAAAACCTCGATAAAGTTATTTTGCTCTCTGGTGATGGCGACTTTGCGTTATTGCTAGGGCATTTAAAAAATCAATACAATGTACCGTGCGATGTGTACGGCGCCGATAAGTTAACCGCAGAGGTGCTTAAGCAAAGTGCAGAACAGTTTCATTTAATTGATGATAGCTTGCTACTCTAAAGCATAAAATATAGCGGCTAAGTGCCTGCAACATGAGAGTTTTTAATAAAGAGCCTATATAGCTAATATAGGCTTTTTTTATTGCTGTAATAAATTGGGTTTGCTCAGCGGTTATGGTAATTTTACGCCATACCATGTTATTGAGGACTCACATGCTTTATTACAGCGACATGCCATTAGACCGCGGGTCTAATTTTCGTAAAAACGCGGCGTGGTTAAACGCACAAATGTCGGCACAAAGTAAGTGGCTTTTGGTGAATAATAACCACACTTTGTTTTATAAAGACGCAGCTCAAGTGTGCTACTTAACGTATCAGCAAATTGCCCATTTAGATTTATCAAACGCTATTTATATAGGCTCAAATACCGAGCAACAGGGTGTGTTTGCGTTAGATGTTTCAGCCATACACGATGACGAACTCAAGTGTGTTATAGGCGACGCACAGTTTTTTGATATACGCCAATATGGCCCTCACGTTGATATACAAGATGGCTCTATCGCCGCACTTGCGCGTGGCTTATGTTATTGGCATGCGACGCATAGTTTTTGTGGGCGTTGTGGCAGTAAAAATACATTAGTAGAGGCAGGGCATTCACGCCTATGTGAAAACGAGCACTGTAAGCATCCTACATTTCCACGCACTGACCCTGCGGTAATTATGGTGGTTACTAAAGTATTTGAAGATGGAATAGAGCGTTGTTTATTGGGTCGCCAAGCAATATGGCAACAAGGCATGTATTCGTCATTGGCAGGCTTTGTAGATCCAGGTGAAACACTAGAGCAAGCTGTAGCGCGCGAAGTTAAAGAAGAAGCAGGCATTGACGTTGATAATGTACGTTATATTGCCTCACAACCTTGGCCATTTCCTTCCTCTATTATGTTGGGTTTTATTGCTCAGGCTAAAACTGAGCAAATAAACGTAGATAAAGACGAATTAGACGATGCCAAATGGTTTACGCGCGAAGAAGTTAAGGCGTTTGGCAATATGGGCGATGAAGGCGATCATTATAAACTCCCTCGGGTCGATTCAATTTCGCGTTTTTTAATTGAACAATGGCTTTCAAATAAGGCTTAAGGATTGGTAATGTCGACAAGCAAAAATAAAAATACCCAGTTAGTATCAACGGGGCGTAAAAAAGCCTACACCCATGGTGTGGTAAACCCCGTAGTACAACGCGCTTCTACAATTGTATTTGACAGCGTGGCCGAATTAAAAGAGGCCGCTAAAACTCGCGGTGATAAAACATTATTTTATGGCCGCCGTGGCACAACTACACATTTTGCACTGCAAGAGGCGATAACCGAGCTTGAAGGCGGCGAAGGCTGCGCACTTTATCCATGCGGCGCTGCGGCAATAAGCCAAGCGTTATTGTCGTTTGTAAAAGCGGGCGATCATATTTTAATGGTTGATAACGTGTATGAACCTACGCGTGATTTTTGCGATAAAATTTTAGCGGGACTAGGTGTTACCACCACTTATTACCCACCCACGATTGGCGCAGGTATTGAGGCGTATATTCAGCCAAACACAAAAGTGCTGTTTTTAGAATCGCCTGGCTCTATAACCATGGAAATACAAGATGTACCTGCCATGGTAAAAGTAGCCAATGAGCATAATATTATGACCATGCTTGATAACACCTACGGCAATGGCTTGCATTACCGCCCACTTGAACACGGTGTAGATATTAGTATTCAAGCAGCAACTAAGTACATTGTTGGCCACTCTGATGTAATGATGGGTGTAGCAGTGGCAAATAAAAAGTACTGGCCAACCCTACGTGAGCAGTCGTACTTATTAGGGCAATGCACCAGCGCAGATGATGCCTATTTAGCGCTTAGAGGCTTACGTACTATGGCAGTGCGTTTAAATCAGCACGAAAAGGCGGCTATAGAGGTGGCAAAATGGCTTGAGCAACATGAGTTAGTTGATCATATTCGCCATCCTGCATTTGCAAGCTGCCCTGGGCATGAATTTTTTAAGCGCGACTTTGATGGCAGCAATGGATTGTTTTCATTTGTAATGAAAACCGGAAACCAAAAAGCCATTGATGCGTTTTTAGATAGCCTTGAGCACATTAAAATGGGCTTTTCGTGGGGCGGCTTTGAAAGTTTAGTCACCGCCAATTTAACCATGAAAGGTTTACGTTCGAACACTGGCTGGGATTTAGGCCCTGTTATTCGCTTGCATATTGGCCTTGAAGACATTGATGATTTAATTAATGACTTAAGCCAAGCGCTTGAGGTATACCAACAGCATTTATAAAAATAGGCTAAATAAACAAAATTTGGCCTGTTACATTTAAACGGTTTGTTACAAAGCTCACTTATGGTGAGCTTTTTTTTGCTGGTAATTCAAGGTGTTTACACTTACTGTTGTTACATTACGCTTTATTTTAAAGCATGAGCAACGTCATTAAGGAAAGCCAATGGCAACATCATTATTAGTGAACATAGGGCGATTAACCCAAATAGCGGGTTTTGAGCTAGTACGTATGTTTTTAACCAAGCGCGGCTTAATTGCAATGGCCGCCTTTGCCCTTGTTTGGTTACTTATTTTACGCTACCCGATAGGCCAAGCCGTCAGCATTATTAGTGCGCCCAATTTTGAACAAATGGCACGCGATATTTCAGGCAGTATTGGTTTAAGTAAGTTGCTTGATTGGCCTGAGGCCGAATTTGCTATGTACTGGCTAATCGCTTTGTATAGCTTTCCGCTGTTTGCTATTTTTATATCAAGCGATCAAACCGTTGGCGATAGAGAGCGCGGCACATTACGGTTTTTATCATTGCGCTCTACACGGTTTGAAATTTTATTTGGCCGTTTTTTAGGTCAGCTTGGCGTGTTAGCGTGTTTATTAGCTATTACCCTAGTGGCAACCCTTGGCGTACTTGGTTACAGAGAGCCTAGCCTATTAATGGGGGGGTTAAGCCGTGCGGTTTCTATATTTATAATAATGGTGGTGGTACTTAGCCCGTTTGTGGCATTAATGAGTTTGATTAACACGTTTGCTCGCTCGTCTCGTTTAGCAATTGTGTTAGCCATTTTATATTTTGCTGGTGGCGGCATTATTGTGGGTATATTGGCGTGGCAAGTACCGGCTTTAAATGCGCTCGATTACCTTTTCCCTGGGGTTAATTCTGAGCTTTTAGCTGGGCAAAACCTACCTTTATTAAGTGCCTTAGGTGTGCCGCTTATTCAAAGTGCTGTATTTATAGCGATTGCGCATCGAATATTTACAAGGAGTTCGCTATGAGCGTATTAATAAAAGCCAGCGGCTTGAGTAAATCGTATGGCGCAAAGCAAGCACTTAACAACGTAAGCTTTGAAATTCAAAAAGGCGCACCTGTGGCGTTAGTGGGTCCTAATGGCGCCGGTAAAACCACATTATTTAGTTTATTGTGCGGCTATATTAACCCAAGCCACGGTGAGCTCAGTATTTTAGGGCATAAGCCTGGTAGTGCAGCGTTGTTCAACCAAGTGAGTGCATTACCGCAAGATGCGCAGTTAGATCCGCGTTTTAATATAGATAAGCAACTGGCGTTTTATGGCAAGCTTCAAGGCATGGGCGCTAAACAAAGCCACAATGAAGCGCTGCGGGTACTTGATTTGGTAGGCTTAAAAGAAGTCGCTAAACAGCGTGCGGGCGATTTATCTCACGGTATGCGCAAACGGGTAACGATAGCGCAAGCGCTGATTGGCTCGCCGAAAATAGTGATGCTTGATGAAGCCACAGCAGGGCTTGACCCTATTCATGCCAGAGAGGTGCGAGAGCTGGTATCGAGCTTAAGCGATGAAGCCACTTTTATTTTAAGTTCGCACGATTTAACCGAACTTGAGCGATTATGCTCCCAAGTGCTCCACCTAGATAAGGGCATTTTGAGCGAGCACCAAACAAAAGACAACAATACGCATACTCACTTTTATACCTTAATGCTCAACGAGGCGTATCAAAATGTGGAGCAGCAACTGCAGGCGTTAGCAGGTGTAAGCCGTGTGTATATGAGCCAACATAAAGAATACGTGATTGAGTACCAGCCAACCGGTGAGCCACTTGATATTGCTTTATTAAACTTTTGCCATCAACAAAACTGGCAATATAGGCAGTTAGTAAATGGTCACACCTTAGAAAATCAAATATTTACACAGGAGAAAGCATAATGGGACTACTCAGTGGTTTAATGGGAAATGCAAGCGAAGTAGATGATTCTGATTTAGAAAAAGTACTTGCCAATACCCTAATAGATGGCGAACAAGTAGAAAAAGCCTATAAGGTGATTCGCGATATGTTTATTTTTACTAATAAGCGTTTAATTTTAATTGATAAGCAAGGTATGACCGGCTCTAAAATGGAAATGGTGAGTATTGCTTATTCTAAAATTACTAAGTTTAGTAAAGAAAGTGCAGGGCACTTTGATTTAGATGCAGAGCTTAAAATTTGGATTGGTTCAGACCCAACGCCTATTAGTAAAGAGTTTAAATCGGGCGATAATATTAACGAAGTTTATCGTGTAATAAGTCAGCATGCGCTTTAGTTTGCTGAACATGTTTTAAGTAGTTGTTGACTATATGTTGCAACTACTTTAAATTTACAGTTTCTTACACCTACTTACAATTAACTTAATAAATACAACTGCTTAATTAAGTTTTCATTCAGTTTCTCAGCGTTAGCATGTCCCCACTTTAGTCAATGAGCTAAAGCATAAAAAGCAATGCACAAAGGGAAGTCTTACAATGAAAAAATTAGCAGTTATTATTTCAAGCATTTTATTATCTAGCACTGCGGCTGCTGCAGACAGCTACAATTCAATCAGTAATTTAAGCTACAAAGATAGCGATAACAACGACACCGTTGCTGTAGACTCTATTTATTACCTATCTCCTAAAAAAACATTAGGTCCGTACGATCAGTTTGAGTACATTAATAAACAAACTAACGTTTACGGCGGTTATGCTGATGACGACTTTGGCGATGTTACTAACATTGGTGGCGAATACTTTATTAATGAGTTTGTTGTTGGCGCATCTTACGAAAACCTTGACCCAGATTCGGGCTCTAACGGTGAGCTTTACAAGTTAACTGGTGGCTACTTCTTTAACCCTGATTTATTAGCAAAAGTAACGCTTGTTGAAAACAAAGACGGCGATGACTTTGCTTTGTTTGATTTAGCATACAACCACATGCTAAACAGCACAGACTACGTAGGTGTAACACTTACATCTGATGACGACTTTGATTACCGCGCTGTTGCAGCTAAGTACTTTATTGACTTACAGCAAGGTAACTTTTTAACGTTTGAAGGTAAATACGAGAGCATTGAAGATGCAGAAAACCAGTGGGTAGCAGAAACTAACTACTACTTCTCAAAAGCAACCTCGGTATTTGCTAACTACAACAAGCAAGATACATACAGCTTTGGTGCTCAGCACTTCATCAATAAAAACATTGGTCTTAAAGTAGGTTACGAGAACAATGCAGATGACTCTGATAACGATGCATACTTTGCAAACATGCGTTTTCAGTTTTAATTAAGCCCTGTACTTAATTAAAAGCATAAAAAGCCCGCTGCTGTAGTGGGCTTTGTTGTTTTTAACTTAAATTAACCGTGGTAAAAGTTTTACCAGGTGCAATTACGGTCTTTGTTCTGCTCATCTAAATAGCATCTTTTAAATTAAAAATAATAATGTTTTTGAAAAATGAGAAAAATATAATGAGGGATAGTTATATTGATGAGGTTTATCGAATAGTTAAGTTGTATTCAATTTAGCGACAGTTTGTACCTTATTTATTACTTTTGAAGTTTAAATGCTGAGATATAATTCTACTGTAGATTTAAGGTGTGCTTTATATTTACATTTGTACGGAATGATTAACAATTTAAGTGGTTGATATTGTGTTTAATTTGTTCTCTCATTCATTTTTTGTTCATTATTTGTTGTTAGGATGCGGCCCGACTTTGGCTACACGGCCCAAGCATAGAAAATAACATTTATAGGGAATTTAAAATGAAAAAATTAGCCGTTATCATTTCGAGTATTTTATTATCAAGCGCTGCATCTACTGCAATGGCAGCCGATACTTACCAATCTATCAGCCACGTAGGATACATGGACATTGATGGAGATGACACGGTAAGTGTTGACTCAACTTATTACTTTTCTCCAAAAGCGACGTTAGGTCCTTACGATCAATTTGAGTACATCAATAAGCAAACAAATGTTTATGGTGCATACAGTGATAATGATTTTTTAGACGTTACTAGCGTTGGCGGTGAGTATTTTGTAGAAGATTTTGTACTAGGTGCGCAGTACAATAATTTCGATAGTGATTTTGGCTCAAGCACGGATGTAATTGAACTTTCAGCTGGTTACTTCTTTAATCCAAACCTTGTATTAAAAGCAACGTTTGTAGATGTTGAAGATGCTGACAATCAGTTTGTGTTTGACCTAGCATATAACCACGAATTAAACAGCACTGATTATATCGGCTTTACAGTAACAGCAGATGACGAGTTTGATTACCGTGCAGTAGCAGCTAAGTACTTTGTTGATTTACAGCAAGGTAACTACTTAACTGTTGAAGGTAAATTTGAAGATGTTGATGGCGGTTCTAGTAGCTGGGAATTAGCATCTAACTACTATTTCAGTAAAGCAACATCGGTGTTTGTTACAGTTAATAAGAACGATGACTACGCTTTTGGTGCTCAACACTTTTTCAATAACAATGTTGGTTTAGAAGCAGGTTACGGTAATAACTGGGATGATTCTGATTACGATGCTTACTTTGCAAATGTAAGCTTACAGTTCTAATTTAACCAAAAGTTAGTTACTGAACAAAAAGCCCGCTACTGTAGCGGGCTTTGTTATTTCAACTTAAATTAACCGTGGTAAAAGTTTTACCAGCCGCAATTACGACCTTTGTTCTGCTCATCTAAATAGCGTTGCAGCGGTGCAAAGTAATCAAGCATAGCGGTTGCATCCATTTGCGGCTTGCCTGTGATGGTTTCAAGGGCTTCTTGCCATGGACGAGAAGAGCCCATTTCTAGCATTGCGTTTAGCTTATCCCCTGCTTCTTTTGAATTATAAATAGAGCAGCGGTGAATGGCTTTATCGTTACCGGCTATTTCACATAAGCTGCGGTGAAATTCAAACTGTAAAATATGGGCTAAAAAGTAACGTGTATAAGGAGTGTTGCCTGGTACGTGGTATTTAGCACCTGGATCAAAGTCATCTTCGCTACGTGCAATAGGCGCTTTCACACCTTGGTATTTTTCACGTAGCTCCCACCACGCTTTATTATAATCTTGTGGCTTTACTTGGCCCGAAAATACCTGCCAGCGCCATTGATCAACCATTAAGCTAAAGGGCACAAAGGCGACTTTATCTAGCGCCATTTTCATTAGTAAGCCAATGTCTTTTGACTCATCAGGTACTTGCTCGAGTAAACCAATTTCTTTTAAGTAACCGGGTGTAACCGATAAAGCAATGGTGTCGCCAATGGCTTCGTGAAAACCATCGTTGGCACTTTCTTGATAAAATAAAGGCTGTTTATTATAAGCGCGCTGATAAAAGTTGTGGCCTAGCTCATGGTGAATAACAGAAAATTCTTCGCCGGTGCGTTGAATACACATTTTAATGCGTAAGTCGTCTTTGCTATCTATATTCCAAGCAGAGGCATGACACTGCACGTCTCTGTCTTTTGGTTTTACAAATAACGAACGCTCGTAAAAGGTCTCGGGCAATGGCTCAAACCCCATTGAGGTAAAAAAGGTTTCAGCACCTTTAACCATTTTTAGCTCGTCGTAATTATTTTTAGCTAATAGCTCGGTAACATCGTAACCCGGATCGGCGTTTTCTGGCGCGACCACATCGTAAATGTTACCCCACGCTTGTGCCCACATGTTTCCTAATAAATGCGCAGGAATAGGCTCATCTTGGGCTACTTTGTCGGTGCCGTATTTTTCGCCTAATTTAGCGCGTACATGGCAATGCAGTGAGTTATAAAGTGGCTTTACTTGCCCCCAAATGCGGTCAAGCTCGGTTGTAAAGTCATCAGCTGGCATATCGTACTTGCTGCGCCACATTGCGCCGGTATCAGCATAACCTAGCTCTTTAGCCCCTTCGTTTGTAAGGGTTACTTGCTGCTCGTAAAGTGGGCGCATTGGCTTTGAAATTTGACGCCACCCTTGCCATAAATCAAGTAGCTCGTTGTAATCACGGCTGGTGGCCATTTTTGCGGTCATATCACCAAGGCTTAAACAGCTGCCATCGTCTTTACAGTATTTACCTTTACCGTATAAACCACCTAGCTCTGCCACAATAGTTGAAAGTTGGGCTGTTTTTTCGGCGTCCTGAGGAGCGGGTAAAGTAAGCGCAAGTTTAAGTTTATTAAGCTTGCGGCGTGCATCGTAATCAAGCGCTAAGTCGTCAAATTGGGCTGCCTGATTGGCTAAACGTACGACCGACTCGGTCATTTTACGATTAACTTCGGCAGATAACGCCGAGGTGTCGTGTGTTATAAAGTTTGCGTAAATCCACTCAGCGCGGCTCGACTCTAGGTAAAGCTCACTTAGCTCTTGCTCGGCTTTGGCAATAAATGCATTGGCATCTTGTTTTGTAAGAGGCTTCTCGGTCTGTGCTGAATCACTAGTGTCTATGGCTATTTCTGCTTCGCAGGCGGTTAGCGCTAATGTACTTGCGACTATGAGGGCGCTCATACTTAATTTAAAGCGTGGCGTGTTCATTGTATTCCTTTGGTTTATTGTTATTAAGAAAGTGATAATAGCAGCGATGTTTAAAACAATAAAATTAATACGTTAAGGCGTGTGGTGCATCGCGCAATGATTGTATTTAAACTAAGATGGGTCATAATTAAGTTACTATTTTCATTCAATGTAAAAGGAATGTGCTCATGTCAGTATTTATAATATTGCTGGTCGTGGTGGTGGTTATTTTTGCAGTCAAAGATATTCGCCTCAACCTGATCAGCCGTCCTACGTTTAAAATGTTTAAAAAGGTACTTCCGCCGCTCTCGCAAACTGAGCGAGAGGCAATGGAAGCCGGCGATGTATGGTGGGATGGTGAGCTATTTAGTGGTAATCCAGATTGGCAAAAACTGCATAACTTTCCAAGGCCTGAACTTAGCGATAAAGAAAATGACTTTATGGATAATCAGGTGAACACGCTACTGGCGATGCTAGATGATTACCAAATTGTACAAAAAGATAAAGACTTGCCAAAAGAAGTCTGGGATTACTTAAAAACAGAGGGCTTTTTTGCGCTGATCATTCCTGAAAAATTTGGTGGACGTGAGTTCTCTGCCATTGCTAATTCAACCATAGTGTCAAAAATTGCCACAAAAAGCTTAACTGCGGCGGTTACTGTTATGGTGCCTAATAGCTTAGGCCCAGGCGAGCTGTTACTGCATTATGGCACAAAAGAGCAACAAGACCGTTGGCTACCAAGCCTTGCAAGTGGTAAAGATGTGCCGTGTTTTGCACTTACCGGCCCAGAAGCTGGCTCTGATGCCGGCAGTATTCCCGACTCTGGCGTAGTGTGTAAAGGGCAGCATAATGGTGAAGAAGTTATAGGCCTGCGTTTAAATTGGTCTAAGCGTTATATTACGCTTGCGCCGGTGGCAACCGTACTTGGCCTTGCCTTTAAAATGTATGACCCAGATGGGATATTAGGCGATGAAAAAGAGCTAGGGATTACCTGTGCGCTAATTCCTACAGATCACGAAGGGGTAGAAACGGGTGAGCGCCATTATCCATTAAACATGGCATTTATGAACGGAACTACCTACGGTAAAGATGTTTTTATTCCGCTAGATTGGATTATTGGCGGTGAGCAGGGCGCAGGGCGAGGCTGGCGCATGTTGGTTGAGTGTTTAAGTGCTGGACGCGGTATTTCTTTACCTGCACTAAGCACCGCAACAGGGCATTTAGCCTCTAAAATGACCTCTGCTTACTCTGTGGTACGCCAACAGTTTGGTGTATCAATTGGCCAATTTGAAGGTGTACAAGAAGCCTTAGCCCGTATTGGCGGGTTAACGTATACGTTAGAGTCTGCGCGTTTAATGACCGCAGGCGCAATAGATTTAAAACTTAGCCCATCGGTTGTTACCGCCATTGCAAAATACCATATGACCGAAATGGGGCGTACGGTAATGAACGATGCAATGGACATTCATTCTGGTAAAGGTATTCAAGTTGGGCCTAATAACTATTTAGCCCATGGTTATATGGGGATCCCGGTATCGATTACTGTTGAAGGGGCAAACATTTTAACCCGTAACTTAATGATTTTTGGCCAAGGTGCCACCCGTTGTCATCCGTTTGTGTTAAAAGAAATGGAAGCTGCCGCAATGGAAGACGACGATGCAGCACTTGATCAATTTGATAGTTTATTGATGAAGCACATTTTATTTGCTGCCAGTAACGCCGGCATGGCTTTTGTACATGGTCTTACGCGAAGCTGTTTGGCAAAAGCGCCCGTGTGCGGTGCAACCGCTGTGTATTACAAGCAGCTAAGCAGAATGAGCCGAGGGCTTGCTTTTACTACAGATGTAGCCATGTTGGTACTTGGTGGCGAGCTAAAGCGTAAAGAGATGATTTCGGCGCGTTTAGGTGATGTGCTTAGCCATTTATATTTAGCATCTACTGTATTAAAACGCTTTGAAGATGAAGGGCGCCAACAGGCTGATTTACCTTTTGTGAAATACGCTATTGAAAATTCTCTTTATGAGATAGGCCAAGCGTTTGATGGCTTTTTCAAAAACTTTTCAAATCCGGTGGTTAACTTTTTACTTAAACGCATTGTGTTTCCACTGGGGAATCACTACCACAAGCCAAGTGATGAAACAGCCCAAAGTATTTGCGAGCATATGACGCAACCTGGGGTGTTTAGAAACCGTTTAACGCACTTATGTTATGTAGATGAAAATGCGGGCACAGGCGTGATGGAAAATGCATTTTTAGCTATGCACGATATGCAAACACAGTTTAAAGAATTAAAACACTGGCAACGCAGTGGTAAGGTCCCTGCAACACTCGACATAGAAGGCGCAATAAATTACGCACTAGAGAATGAGCTCCTTGCGCAAGCAGATGCCGATGCAATGCACCATACCAATAAACTAAGAAAACAAGCAATTGCCGTTGATAACTTTAAACCCGGTGAATTATAACGCTTAAGATAAGCGCTAAACGCAAAAAGGCCTTACATGTGTAAGGCCTTTTTTGTGGTGTACAAGTTAGCGTGCGTAAGGGTCTGCAACTATTTTATCTATATACCATTTCCCTTTTTTACGAAGCATTTTAACGCTGCGCATATCATCGACTTTATCGCCATTAAAGTAGCCTGTAAAAATGAGGTTTATTTTGGCGTTATCGCCATATTGTTCGCGTACGCTCATGTTGGTCATATCGACTTCAATTATTACTTCATCGTATTGCAGGTTTACTAAGTTTCGGGCAAATTGCTTAGCGGTGCCATAGGATTTCATAATTCGGCTGAGATTAGGGGTGGCCATTGTGCTGGCTTTTTGTAAATCTTTTTGATTATACAATGCATCAAAGTAAGCGGTGGCTGTATCGCCCGGTGAGTCGCCCAGAGTTTGTACGCTATCGCCACAGGCGGCTAAAAATAAGCATACGATAAAACTTAAATAAGCTGTTATTTTTTTCATGTTGAATGTTTTTAATTAGTTTTTTTAAAGTGTGTGGTTAATTAAACAAGATGTAAAGCAGCACTGGGGAATAAATAGAAAATTGAATCATAAATAATAAAAAAGGATGCCATAAGCATCCTTTTAAGTATCTCAAGGAGAGAAATTTACTGTACTAATTCTTGCTCGCTAAATTCTTCAGCAAACATTGGGCTAGACAGGTAACGCTCTGTGGCACTTGGTAAAATCACCACAATATTTTTATCAGCGTTTTCTGGCTTTTCAGCAAGGCGTTTAGCGGCAACAACAGCTGCGCCTGATGAAATACCCACTAAAATACCTTCTTTTTTCATTAGCTCATGAGCCATTGCAATAGCATCTTCGTTTGATACTTGCTCAGCACCATCAATCACACTTAAATCAAGGTTTCCAGGAATAAACCCTGCGCCAATACCTTGAATTTTATGTGGACCTGGTTTTACTTCTTCGCCTGCAAGCGTTTGGCTAATAACAGGTGAGTTAGTTGGCTCAACTGCAATCGCTTTAACATCTAGGCCTTTTTCGTTTTTAAGGTAACGGCTAACACCTGTAATAGTACCGCCAGTGCCTACGCCTGCTACAAAAAAGTCTACTTTACCATCAAGCGCTTCAAAAATTTCTGGGCCGGTTGTTTCAAAGTGAATTTTAGGGTTAGCTGGGTTTTCAAACTGTTGTAATAAAATGTATTTTTCTGGATCTGTTGCTTGAATTTCTTTTGCTTTTTCAATTGCGCCATTCATACCTTTAGCGCCATCTGTAAGCACTAAGTTAGCGCCTAATGCTTTTAATAGTTTGCGGCGCTCTAGGCTCATTGTATTTGGCATGGTAAGTGTTAATTTGTAACCACGTGCTGCGGCAACAAATGCAAGGGCAATACCTGTATTACCCGATGTAGGTTCAATTAGTTCTTTACCTTCAACAAGCTGACCTGATTTTTCAGCTTCCCAAATCATTGATGCACCAATACGACATTTAATACTAAAGCTAGGATTACGCGATTCTACTTTAGCGTAAACGTTTCCGCCTGTTACGCGATTAAGTTTTACCAGTGGTGTATTACCAATGCTTAGTGAGTTATCTTCAAAAATAGTAGACATAATGTTCCTTTGGATACAATCTGATCAATGTGTTAATAGCCTTTGCTATTAACTATATAAATACACTTTACTGCGAGTTTAAAAAAACTAAAGTAAAGTTTGGCTATAACATATATCTATTGGGCTTATAACCAGCCGAAATAAAAATTAGTTATTATTGTTGCTTTAGTTATTAAAGATGCGGGCTCATTTTTAAATTTAAAGAGTAAATTTCGCCACGTAGTTAAAAAATGCTCAGAGTAGGCTAATTATTGCGATGTTTTTGTGTGTTATTTGCGCACATGAATATAACTTGAATACTTTTATCACACAATGCGCCTAAAACATGTTAAAAACACTCTATCTATATTCAACTAAGCAATCACAATGAAGTTAATCTTAAAATTAATTGCCGGTATTGTGGCCGGTATTTTGGTCGGGCTTTATGTGCCTCTCACTGGTGTTGAGCTTTTATTTACTGTTAAAGAGCTTATTGGCCAACTTATTTCTTTTACCATCCCATTAATTATTTTATTTTTTATTGCTTCGGGCATTGCGGGCTTGCCTAAAGGGTCTGGCCATTTATTAGGTAAAACTGTTGGCTTTGCTTATAGCTCTACAGTAATTGCAGGTACGCTTGCCTTTTTACTAGTAAGTGCGGTTATTCCACTGCTAAGTGGCAATATTACGTTTGAAGCCGAAGTTGCCACTGAAATTGGCAGTTTTATTGATTTAGAAATTCCACCGCTGATGGGTGTAATGACAGCGCTTGTGACTGCATTTGTGTTTGGTATTGGCATGAGCCAACTTGAATTAGAAACACTTAAAAAAGTGTCTGATCAGGGTCGCGATGTAATCGATGCTTTATTATCTAAAGTAATTATTCCGGCATTACCATTTTACATTGCAGGTGTATTTGCAGAAATGACCGTAGCAGGGACCGTGGTAGATACATTGCAAACCTTTGGTGTTGTGCTTATTGCAGCACTTGTTATGCATTGGCTGTGGCTAACCGTATTATATGTTTCTACGGGGATATTACTTAAACGTAACCCGTTGGAGCTCGTTAAAAATATGCTTCCTGCTTATTTTACAGCGCTGGGGACAATGTCGAGCGCGGCAACCATTCCGGTGTCTTTGCAATCAAGCAAAGCAAATGACGTAAAAGAAGATGTAGCAAACTTTACAGTGCCACTGTGCGCTACTATCCATTTATCGGGTTCTACCATTACGATTGTGACGTGTGCAATGGCCGTTATGTTTTTATCGCCAAGCATGGAAGTACCTTCTTTAATGGGGATGCTGCCGTTTATTATGATGTTAGGGGTAGTAATGATTGCAGCGCCAGGTGCACCTGGTGGAGCAGTAATGTCGGCGCTCGGTTTATTAACCAGTATGCTTGGCTTTAACGAAGGCGCTGTTGCACTTATGATTGCACTTTACCTTGCGCAAGATAGCTTTGGTACAGCGTGTAATGTTACAGGCGATGGTATTATTGCCCTATGGGTAGACCGTTTTAGCGAAAAAACAGCGTCATAAAAAACTAAAGTACTGGTTTTTAGCAGTAATAAAATAATGCTAAAAGATGAGTACACCTAAAGCGAAGCAATAATATTAGTTATTGTTTCGCTTTAACTGTGGTAATGTGGCAAATTAGATTGTTTGTCGCGTATTGTTAGGTTAATGAGGGTATTACATTGATTAATGTGCTTTTAGTTGATGACCATGAGCTGGTACGAACTGGTATAAAACGTATATTAGATGATGTACGTGGTTTTAAAGTGGTAGGCGAAGCTAAAGATGGAGAGGCTGCGGTACAGTTTTGTCGCCAGCACGCACCTAATATTGTATTAATGGATATGAACATGCCTGGCATGGGTGGCTTAGAGGCCACAAAAAAGATTTGTCGCTATTGCCCAGATGTAAAAATTATTGTGCTTACGGTTAATTGCGAAGACCCGTTTCCATCAAAAGTGATGCAAATTGGCGCGCATGGCTTTTTAACCAAAGGTGCAGGCTCTGATGAAATGGTTCGTGCTATACGATCTGTTCATGCAGGTCAGCGTTATATCGCCCCAGAAATTGCACAACAAATAGCCCTTGCGCAAGTAACAGGGCGTACCGATGAAAACCCTTTTCAAAGCTTATCTGAGCGCGAGCTACAAATTATGCTAATGATCACCAAAGGTGAAAAAGCTCAAGATATTGCCGAGCGCTTAAATTTAAGCTCAAAAACAGTAAACAGCTACCGTTACCGTATGTTTGAAAAATTAAACGTAGGAGGCGACGTTGAGCTTACTCATTTGGCTATTCGCCATAAAATGATTGATATAGACGTATCTCATTAATTTTTTAATTTATGTCTGAATTCGATCACGCCCAATTTTTAAAAACGCTATCAAGTGAACCGGGTGTATACCGTATGCTTGATAGTGAACAACAAGTTATTTATGTCGGTAAAGCTAAAAACTTAAAAAAACGGGTAAGTAGCTACTTTAGATCTAATCTAACCGACAGTAAAACCCGTGTGCTAGTGAGTAATATTTGCGATATTGAAGTTACGCTCACAAACACCGAAACCGAAGCCCTGCTGCTTGAAAACAACCTTATAAAAAAATATCAGCCGCGTTATAACATTTTATTACGTGATGATAAGTCATACCCCTATATATTACTTACCAGTCATAAACATCCGCGTTTAGCCTTTCATAGAGGCAGTCGCAAGGTAAAAGGCGAGTACTTTGGGCCTTTCCCAAGTGCTGGCGCAGTGTCGGAAAGTTTGCGTTTAATGCAAAAAATATTTCCTGTACGTCAGTGCGAAGATGCCTATTACCGTGCCAGAAGCCGCCCGTGTTTACAGTATCAGCTAAAGCGCTGCTCAGCACCGTGTGTTAATAAAGTGACAGAGCAAGAGTACGGCGAACAAGTTGATTATGTACGTAAGTTTTTAACAGGTAAGTCGCACGAAGTAATAGCCGATTTAATAAAAAAAATGGAAGCGGCGAGTAAAGACCTTAACTTTGAGCTCGCAGCTAAAGTGCGTGACCAAATTATGCTACTGCGCAAAATGCAGGAGCAGCAGTCTATTTCAGGTAATTTTGCTGAAATGGATGTGGTAGGTTTTGCGCACTTAAATGGATTAAATGGGATTCATTTATTAATGATCCGCGATCATAAAGTGCTAGGCAGTAAAACCTATTTTCCAAAAGTACCTAAAGATTCGGGGCAAGAGGAAATACTCACTTCGTTTTTAGGGCAATATTATTTAGCGCCTGGTGCGACAGGGCGCATAGCAAAAGAAATTATTTTACCGTTCGAGATTGAAGAAAGTAGCGCATTGAGTGAAGCGCTTACGCAAATTAGTGAGCGCAAAGTATCGCTTAAAGTGGTTACCCGCGGAGAGCGAGCACAATACCTTCAGCTTGCTAATAAAAACGCATTAAACAGCATTACCGTTAAACAAAGTACGCAAGACTCCATAAACAAACGTTATGCACAATTAAAAGTGACCCTAGGCTTAGATGATATAAACAGAATGGAATGTTTTGATATCAGCCATACCATGGGGGAGAACACAGTAGCCAGTTGTGTAGTATTTGATTCGCAAGGGCCAAATAACAAAGAGTACAGGCGCTACAACGTAACGGGTATAACCGGCGGTGATGATTACGCGGCAATGGAGTTTGCACTGAACAAACGCTACAACAAAGTGGTAGATGAAGACAAAATCCCTGACGTTATATTCATTGACGGTGGTAAAGGGCAACTAGGCCGTGCAGAGCAGTATTTTGCCACGTGGCCACATGCTAAAATGCCGCTGTTAGTAGGTGTAGCAAAAGGCACAAGCAGAAAGCCAGGCCTTGAAACCTTATTAATTGATGGCGGGCGAAAAACGATTCCTATGGATTCGGATGCGCCAGCACTTCATTTAATTCAGCATATTCGCGATGAGTCGCACCGATTTGCCATTGCAGGGCACCGTAATAAGCGCCAAAAACAGCGCACGCAATCATTATTAGAAGAGATCAATGGAGTAGGTTCTAAGCGCCGCCAAACATTATTAAAATATTTAGGGGGCATGCAAGGGGTAAAAGCTGCTAATATAGAACAGTTAAAGAAAGTTCCTGGGATCAGTCCTGACATGGCTGAGAAGATATTTAACCATTTGCATGACAAGGGCTAGCCCTTCATGCGAATATAGAAAAAAAGACATATCCAAGTAGTTATGTGGAATATTCCAAACACACTCACAACCTTTAGACTTTTTCTTATCCCCATATTTTTGGTGATATTTTACTTGCCTTATAGCTGGGCGTTTTTTGCTGCCGCTTTTATTTTTTGGCTTGCATCAATCACCGATATACTTGATGGCTATTTAGCACGAAAGCTAGAGCAATCTACGCCTTTTGGTGCGTTTTTAGACCCTGTAGCCGATAAGGTTATGGTGTGTGCTGCACTTGTTGCGCTCTCTGATCATTATCAGTCTATGTATATGACTATTCCGGCCCTTATTATTATTAGCCGTGAAATAGTGATATCTGCATTACGTGAGTGGATGGCCGAACAAGGCAAACGTGGAAACGTTGCAGTATCAAATATGGGCAAAATAAAAACCGCGGCGCAAATGCTGGCGATTATTGGCCTAATTTGGCAATACGATACGTGGATGATCTATTTAAGTTTTGCTTTATTGTATATAGCCACCTATTTAACACTGAGCTCTATGGTGCAATATTTAATGGCTGCATGGAGTGAATTGACCAAAAATTGATTGTAAACGTCTAATAACGCACCGTTTTAGATAAAAAATAATCAAACAGTTCAAAAGTGGCATTTTTTGTGTTGACGCGTTTAATAATCTCTGTAGAATGCGTCCGTGTTGAGAGGGCATAGCCCCTAAGATAAAGAAAACCAAAGTTACTTAGTTAGCAGCGTAAACATCGCAAGATGTTGAATAACGCAGATAATTAAATAATAATGCGGCACTAGCTCAGTTGGTAGAGCGCGACCTTGCCAAGGTCGAGGTCACGAGTTCGAGCCTCGTGTGCCGCTCCAAGTTTTCATTAGGTTGTCCAACGGTTTGGCGGAATGGCAGAGTGGCCATGCAGCGGATTGCAAATCCGTCCACCTCGGTTCGACTCCGGGTTCCGCCTCCATTCAACACTCCACATGCTTTAAATAGCAAACTCGATGCCCGAGTGGTGGAATTGGTAGACACAAGGGATTTAAAATCCCTCGACTAACAAGTCGTGCCGGTTCAAGTCCGGCCTCGGGCACCACTTTTACTAAAGTCCTTTTAGTAAATTAAATATTCCCTATTTTAAATAAATACCCATCTTTTATATAATATAACAATCACTTTGTTTATGTTTTTGCCTATTCCTTAAAAATTAATAGCAATTGGCTTAATCAAGTGACTAATTTGAGGTAGACAATCGTGCTTAAAGCAGAGCATACGCATTGTTACACGTTAGCGTTAGTTGATTAAACCTACATTACTTTTCCCATATCCCTTTGCTGCTGCCGTCTAAATCCAATTCAGTTCATTAAAGCAATTTACATACATGCGCGACTACCTGATGATATAAACTTGATAGCTAAAGGTGCAACTAATAGCACTTGGTTGTTATGCGCTGATATGTGCGCTCTATTTATTTAAAACAACGTGTTTTAGAGGTGTATTGCCAAAGCTAAACAGTTTGATAATTAAATACGTTCGTTAATGTATTAGCTGAAGTGTAGGTAGGGGAGGAAATAAAGTGCAAAGCAAAGCGACACAAAGCCGCTTTGCTAAAGTACATAATGCTATAACTTTGTTTGTGCTTTATAAATGGGGTATTCGCTCATTAAACCTTGAATAAGCGCCACGCACATTAAAATAAGCACAATTGAGAAAGGTAACGCAGTGGTTACTACTCCAGATTGCAGAGCCTGCAAGGCTTGAGAGCCTCCTACCCATAGTAATACGGCGGCTATTGCCCCTTCAATCGATGCCCAAAATATACGTTGTGGTACCGGCGCATCAATTTTTCCGCCAGCGGTTATGCCATCTATTACAAGTGAGCCAGAATCAGAAGAGGTAATAAAAAATACTAAAACAAGCACAATTGAGATCACACTAATAAGGCCACTAAGCGGAAGCTGCTCATAAACCTGAAATAGCGTTACAGAGATATCGGTTAACCCGTTTTGCCCAAGTGGGCCTACTTTATCAATAATTTGTGAAATCGCTAAATTACCAAATACCCCCATCCACACTAAGCTTAACAGTGTTGGCAGGCCAATGACGACTAATAAAAATTCTCGCACGGTACGGCCTCTAGAAACGCGGGCAATAAACATTCCTACAAACGGCGACCACGATATCCACCATGCCCAATAAAATACTGTCCAGGCATGCATCCAGTCTTCATCTTCACGGCCAAACGGATTACTAAGCGGAACCATATGTTCTACATATGCACCAAAGGTAAACCATATTGCTGTAATTGAGTCACTAAAAGTAAGCGATATTATGGCTACAAGTAAAATAAATGCACATATAAGATTGATGTTACTAAGTACTTTCACACCCCCTTCAATGCCTTTAATAACAGAAACAATAGCAATACAGGTAACGAGTGCTATAACTGTAATTTGAAAAGCGGTACCGTAGTCAGTGCCCATTAAATAATTAATACCACTTGTTGCTTGCTGTGCCCCTAAACCAAGAGACGTTGCTAAACCAAAAAGCGTAGAGAGTACAGCAAGTATATCAATAACGTGACCAAGCCAGCCCCATGCACGATCGCCAAATAAGGGATAAAACACGGAGCGTATAGATAACGGAAGGCCTTTATTGTAAGCAAAAAACGCTAAGCTAAGTGCAACAATGGCATAAATTGCCCAACCATGTAAGCCCCAGTGATACATGGTGGCACCCATGGCTAAAGAGTGCGCTTCTGGGGTATTTGGCTCTGCGTTCAATGGCATTAAGTACCAATCAGTATAATAGGCTGCGGGCTCTGCAACACCCCAAAACAGTAAACCTATCCCCATTCCTGCGGCAAATAGCATTGCCAGCCATGAGAGATAACCATGTTCAGGTTTTGAATCAACACCCCCTAAGCGAATTTTACCAAGAGGGGAGAGCGCAAGTGCAAAGCAAAATAATACGAAACCATTAGCAATCAACATGAAGTAGCTATCAAATTTATTGATAATGGCATCTTTAGTTGAGGTAAGTGCTTCCCTGACCACTTCAGGGTCAAGCAATAAGGTAAGGGCAACAAATAGTATGACTAAAAATGCGCTTATTCCAAACACTGGGTTATGAACATCAAACCCCCATTTTTGTACGTTATCTTGACCTACCTGATAATCGGTAGTGTCAATACTGTATTTGTTCAATTGGTCATCCATCATGACTCCTTTATATTATAGATAACAAACTTCAATTTTATAGTACGTAAGTAAATCAAAAAGCGCCTATTACTGATATTTAATTATGGTATATATCTCTGAAATACATTAATAAATTTTTATATAGTTTGAAAGGCAAAAAAAAGCGAGCTAATGCTCGCTTAATAATTATTTAATTTAGCGTTACTTCCACGCGTTAGGATCAACCTCTTTGGCAAGCTTAGGGTGCTTGTCTTTGTCAAACGTAGGTAATACACCTTGCTTGTTTTGCGCGTTGTAATCTTTTGATAACCACACAACAACGCCTGAAAGCATAAACAGTGCAACCACGTTTACAATAGCCATTAGGCCCATAGAAATGTCAGCAAGTGTCCAAATAATACCTAGTTCACCAATGGCACCAAACATAACCATGCCTAATACAAGTAATCTAAATATAAACATTCCTTTAGTAGAGTTGTGCTCTAAAAACATTAGGTTTGTTTCGGCATATGAGTAATTCGCGACAATAGAGGTAAATGCAAAAAACAAAATGGCAATGGCAATAAAGTAAGTACCCCAGTCACCTACGTGCTCTTGTAGTGCGGCTTGCGTTAACTCTATTCCTAATACACCCGATTCAGGCACAAGTTGATTAGACAGTAAGATTAATGAGGCAGTGGCTGTACAGATCACAATAGTATCTATAAATACACCTAGCATTTGCACATACCCTTGCGAGGCTGGGTGCGGTGGATAAGGTGTTGCCGTTGCTGCGGCATTGGCTGCGCTACCCATACCGGCTTCGTTCGAAAACAAACCGCGCTTAATACCTTGGATCATAGCTTGCGTTACACCATAGCCAATTGCACCGGCGCCTGCTTGCTCTAAACCAAAAGCACTTTTTATTATAAGTACAATAACATCAGGTAGGGCAGTAAAGTTAATCGCACATACATATATAGCAACTAGCAAATAGGCAAGCGCCATAAATGGAACAACCATTTCGGCAAAACGTGATATTGTTTTTAATCCACCAAAAATAATGATGCCAGAGCCAATTACAAGTGCAATGCCTACTATATACTTAGGTACATCAAACGCTACTTCAAATGCGGCAGCAATAGAGTTTGACTGTACAGCATTAAATACCAGGCCAAAGGCTAAAATTAAGCATAATGAAAACAACACACCCATCCAGCGTTTGCCTAAACCACGCTCCATATAATAAGCAGGGCCGCCTCTAAAGTTGCCATCAGCGTCTTTAGTTTTATAAGCTTGCGCTAACGTACTTTCTGCAAAGCTAGTTGCCATACCTATTAAAGCAATCAGCCACATCCAAAATATAGCGCCAGGGCCACCTAAATAAAGTGCTACGGCAACACCGGCCATATTACCTGTTCCAACACGCGCCGCTAAAGAAGTACAAAAAGCCTGAAAAGAAGAAATCTCATCTCCATCACATTTACGTGAGCCAAACATAACTTTAAACATATGAGGGAATTGTACAAATTGAATAAAGCCTAACCGAATGGTAAAAAAGACACCTGCTGCTATTAATAAGTAGACGAGAACTTGGCCCCAAAGTAAGGCACTTATACTATTTATTATATCTGTCATGAATACTACCTAAGTACATGAGTTGAAAAAGTGCTGGCAACTTACCATAACAAATCAAAAGAGTTTAGTTTTAAAAGCAAAAAAGCAGTCTTATCCACAGGTTTTTGTGGGTAACATGTGTTTTTAATGTGGGGTTCTTATGGGTATAAATTAAATGCAATTTTATTCAATTAAACGCTTGCGTATAAAACGTTTCTCCCTATAATGCGACCCCACTGAGACGGCAGAGCAGGCAACGCTTAGCGAGGCAAGCAAACCACTTAGTGAGTCGAGTAAAACTTAGTTTTAAAAACTTTCAAGTTTAACAAAATTAAGTGTTGA
>NZ_JAQREI010000024.1:0-50953 GCF_028599215.1 Pseudoalteromonas sp. Angola-30 | reverse complement strand
AAAATCTAAATGAGTACCAATTTGTGTACCAAAACGGAAAAAGGCAAGACCATGACACAAGAAAAAAACATTGAAAAACATGAGTTTGGTTCAGATACGGGCAAGCTATTAAACTTAATGATTCATTCGTTATATTCGAATAAAGAAATATTTTTACGTGAGCTTGTATCAAATGCATCAGATGCCGCCGATAAGCTACGCTTTTTAGCGCTTTCAAATGGCGACCTTTACCAAGGTGATGCCGATTTACGTGTACGTATTAGCGCAGATAAAGAAGCGAACACAATTACCATATCTGACAATGGTATTGGTATGACGCGTGAAGAAGTGATTAGCTCTTTAGGAACTATTGCTAAGTCGGGTACTGCTGAGTTTTTCAAAAACTTAACCGGTGACCAAAGTAAAGACTCGCAATTAATTGGTCAATTTGGTGTTGGTTTTTACTCGGCATTTATTGTGGCTGATGAAGTGACAGTGCGCACGCGTAAAGCGGGTGAAACACAAGCGTACGAGTGGCAGTCACAAGGTGAAGGTGAGTACACGTTACAAGAAATTGAAAAAGAAGGCCGTGGTACGGATATCATTTTACACCTGCGTGAAGAAGAAAAAGAATACGCGGATGAATACCGTTTACGTAGCATCGTTACTAAATACTCAGATCATATTTCTACGCCTGTACAAATGTATAAAGCAGAAGTGCCTGAGTCTGAAGGCGAAGACGGCGAAAAAATCCCAGCAGTTCCAGGTGAATGGGAAAGCATTAACCGTGCAACCGCTTTATGGACACGTGATAAGTCAGAGGTTTCTGATGAAGAATACAAAGAGTTTTACAAGCATGTAAGCCATGATTGGGAAGAGCCGCTAAACTGGGCGCACAATAAAGTAGAAGGTAAAACTGAGTACACAAGCTTATTGTATATCCCTAAAAAAGCGCCGTTCGATTTATGGAACCGTGAGCGCCAAAGTGGCTTAAAACTGTATGTTCAACGTGTCTTTATTATGGATGACGCTGAGCAGTTTATGCCAAGCTACCTGCGCTTTGTAAAAGGCTTGCTTGATTCAAACGATTTACCGCTAAATGTATCGCGCGAAATTTTACAAGATAACAAAGTAACGCAAGCGATTCGTAAAGGGTGTACGTCTCGTATCTTAAAAATGCTAGAGCGTATGGCTAAAAACAAAGCCGAAGACTACCAAACATTTTGGAACGAGTTTGGCCAAGTAATCAAAGAAGGCCCAGCAGAAGATACAGCGAATAAAGAAGCCATTGCTAAATTGTTACGCTTCTCATCTACGCATACCGACTCAGAAACACAAGATGTATCGCTTGAGCAATACATTGAGCGTATGAACGATGAGCAAGATAAAATTTACTACGTGGTTGCTGATTCGTTTACAGCGGCTAAAAACTCGCCGCACTTAGAAATCTTCCGCAAAAAAGGCATCGAAGTATTATTACTAAGTGACCGTGTTGATGAGTGGATGATGAGCCACTTAACTGAGTTTAACGAAAAATCATTCCAGTCAATTACCCGTGGCGACCTTGATTTAGGTAAGCTTGACGACGAAGAAACAAAAAAAGCGCAAGAAGAGTCTGAAAAAGAAGTAGAAGGCTTAATTGAGCGCATTAAAACAGCGCTAGGCGAAGAAGTTAAAGAAGTACGCTTTACGCATCGCTTAACAGACTCTCCTGCCTGTGTTGTTAGCGATGAGAACGACATGAGCTCGCAAATGCAAAAGCTTATGGAGTCAGTAGGGCAACCTGTACCAGAGGCTAAGCCAGTGTTTGAGCTTAACCCTGAGCATCAGTTAGTTAAGCACTTAAACGATGAGCAAGACGAAGATAAGTTTGCACAGTGGTCTCATGTATTACTAGACCAAGCTTTACTTGCTGAACGCGGTACTTTAAAAGATCCTACCGGGTTCGTAACACGTTTAAACAAGTTAATGCTTGATTTAAATAAGTAAGGCTAACAGGCTCTTTTAATTGCTAAAAGAGCCTAAAATATAACCATAATTATAAAGGAAGCGTATGCTTCCTTTTTTTATGCGCTCTAAAGTAGGCAATTAGTATAAGTTGCTTGAGTATCTGCAGCGCTTGTGGAAGAATTCAGGCTTTAAAATAAATATCCATACTAGGGGACAATGATATGCGCATTATTCTTTTGGGCGCGCCAGGTGCTGGTAAAGGTACTCAAGCTCAGTTTTTAATGGACAAATACGGTATTCCACAAATTTCTACCGGTGATATGCTTCGTGCAGCCATTAAAGAAGGTACACCACTTGGCTTAGAAGCGAAAAAAGTAATGGATGCAGGTCAGTTAATTTCTGACGATATCATCATTGGTTTAGTGAAAGAGCGTATTGCTAAACCAGACTGCGAACAAGGCTTTTTACTTGATGGCTTCCCACGTACCATTCCACAAGCAGATGCAATGAAAGAAAATGGCGTTGTGGTTGATCACGTTATTGAGTTTGACGTTGCTGATGAAGTAATTGTTGAGCGTATGGGTGGACGTCGCGTACATCCTGGCTCTGGCCGTGTTTATCACGTTGTTTACAACCCACCAAAAGTGGAAGGTAAAGACGATGAAACAGGCGAAGAGCTTATTATTCGTGCAGATGACACGGAAGAAACAGTTCGTAAACGTTTAGCTATTTACCATGAGCAAACTATGCCATTGGTTGATTACTACCAAGCTGAAGCGCAAGCAGGTAACACGCAGTACCATAAAATTGATGGTACGCAAGCTGTTGAAACAGTAAGCCAGCAACTAGCAGAGCTTTTAGGTTAATATAATCTAAACACAGCTTAGGTATTAAAAAACCGCCCTCGGGCGGTTTTTTTGTATTTAGTAGCTTTTAACAATTTAAAATTAAACCACCAAAGGTCAACACGCCCTGTTACCTATAATGTTTTTAGCTTTTCTATTACTGGGTCGTAGTTTGGCTCGGTAGATAAATTAGACACGAGCTGTTTGTATATCACTGTATGGCTTTTATCTAAAATAAGCACAGCGCGAGTTAGTAGCCCCATATCTTTTATAATTAAGCCATATTTTTGGCCAAAGTCTCGCCATACAGAGTCAGAAAGAGCTGTTACTTTGTCGATGTTTTCAGCATTACAAAAGCGTTTTTGAGCAAAAGGTAAATCGGCACTGATGGTCAGTATTGCGATAGCAGGAAATTGCGTCGCTACTTTTTCATTAAAATGTTTAGTTTGTAAGCTACAAATGCCAGTATCTAAACTCGGCACCACGCTGATTAATACAGCTTGCCCTTTATAATCATTAAGATTTACAGGGGCAAAACCACCATCAACCACTTTAAAATTTGGCGCATTATCACCTACACTTACACCTTTACCTAACAAAGTGACAGGCTTACCCTGAGCAGAGACCTTACCCGCATCAAGCGTGTTTTCTGGGTACTGTGATGCATGCCCAACTGAGCTTAAAGCCAGTGTGCTTAGTGCAAAAATAAGAGAGCGTACCATAGGTTATTTCCTTTTAAATTAACGCAATAGGTTTGAGTGTATTATACTCAATATCACTGACCAAGCGATTAAATATCACTGTAAAAGTAATAATAAGTTCTGTGATATATAAATTGTAAACTGCAAGAACTTTTATTAACATGTAGTTACAAAATGTATCTTTAAAAAAGTCATAAGGCCTATTGACAACATTGGGTTAAATAATAGAGAGATAGTATGTCAACATCCGTATTAATATGTGACGACTCAAAATTAGCGAGGCGCCAGCTAGCCCGCTCTTTACCAGATGACTGGGATATTAAAGTAGAGTTTGCTCAAGATGGTGTTGATTGCATCAAAAAACTAAAAATAATCGAGCCCGAAATCCTTTTTCTTGATTTAAACATGCCTGAAATGGACGGTTACGAAGTCCTTATGGCCATGAAAGAGCAAGGCCTTAATATCCTAACCGTGGTTGTATCTGGCGATATTCAGCCAAATGCGCACCAACGCGTACTTGAATTAGGCGCCATTGATTTTATCCAAAAACCTTGCTCACCTGAAAAACTTGCCGATATTATCGAACATCATGGCATTAAAGATAAAGCCATGCGCGAGCGTCTTGCTCATTCTTTAGGTGAACAAGTAGACCCAGATGTGCGCGATATATACCAAGAGCTTACAAATGTTGCTATGGGCCAAGCAGGTGATTTGCTTGCACGGCTTTTGAATGTGTTTGTAGAGCTGCCAATTCCGAATGTGAATGTGCTTGAAGTTAATGAACTGGATATGGCGCTGCAGTCAATTGACAATAATGCTGCCACATCAGGGGTGTGCCAAGGCTTTATTGGTGGTGGCGTATCGGGCGAGGCATTACTTTTATTAAACGACTCAAGCTTTAAAGAAATTGCGTCACTGATGAATTACGACGGTGAGCTTAACGACAAAGTTGAGCTTGAGCTACTTATGGATATTAGTAATATTTTAATAGGCTCAATTTTAACGGGGCTTTCTAAACAGCTAGATATGTCTTTTAGCCAAGGTCATCCCATTGTACTTGGCCAACATCGCGACGTATCTGAATTGGTTAAATCAAATAAATCTCGTTGGCAAAGAACCTTAGCGATAGAAATAAGCTACGGCATCGAAAACCACGATATTAACTGCGATCTTATGCTGTTATTTACCGAAGATTCACTTAAAACTTTGAAATACAAAGTTGCTTACCTATTAGAAGACTAAGTTATGGCCGCTGATTTAGAAATGAATGAGATCCATTGGTTAATGGATATGTTTAACACGGTTGATGTGGGCCTGGTTGTACTGGATAGAAATTATAAAGTGTGTGTGTGGAATGGCTTTATGGAAAACCATTCTGGGCTATTACCAAGTGCTGTAAAAGACAAAGACCTATTTGATTTATTTCCTTCGATTGATGAGAAATGGTTTAGAAGCAAGTCAGAGTCTGTATTTGTACTTAAAAACCGCTCTTTTACTATCTGGGAGCAGCAACCTTACATCTTTCGTTTTAAAAACTACCGCCCTATTACCGGTAAAGCAGATTACATGTACCAAAATGCGACCTTTATTCCACTTACCAATACACTGGGTGAGGTCAGTCATATTTGTATCATTATTTATGATGTTACCGATGTGGCGGTCAATAAAAAAGAATTAGAAGATTTAAATAAGCGTTTAGAGCAAGTAAGCCAAACCGACAGCTTAACGCAACTGTTTAACCGTGGGCATTGGGAAAGCACACTGCACCAAGAGTTTTTACGTGTTAAGCGCAGCGGTGGCAGCAGCACATTATTGATGTTTGATATCGATCATTTTAAAAAAATTAATGATGAGCATGGCCATAGTTGTGGCGATGAAGCGCTACGCCACCTTTCAGAACTGCTACGAACGACGCTTCGCGAAACCGATATAGCAGGGCGTTATGGTGGGGAGGAGTTTGTTGTTACTTTACTCGATACCGACAAGCAAGGCGCAGCAACTTTTGCCGAGCGCATAAGAGCGTTAATAGAAGCCAACCCTTTTGTTTATAAAAACACAAAAATAGAGATGACTGTGAGTGTTGGTTTTGCAGGAAATAGCCCTGACTTTGCAAAACATGAGCGGTGGATTGAAGCCGCTGACAAAGCCCTGTATCACTCAAAAGAGCATGGCCGTAACAGAGTAACCGATTTTGAGGATATAAAAAATGACGCATAAGCGTCATTTTTTATGCGCTGCTAAAATTAAGGCAGCGGTAATATTACTGCTAAATTAAAGTAACCAAGGATGCACCTAATTGCGCTGCAAGCTTTGGCAGTCAATACTTAACAAGGGCTTGGTTAAAGTGCCGTTTTTATCAGGCGTTTTATTTACTCTGTAGTATGGCGAGTATCATCTGCTGGGCATTGGCCAAGAGTAGACACATCGCCTGTACTGGTCTCTTGCTCTAATTGAACCTTGAATCCCCATAACCTGTACAGGTGTTTTAGCACTTCTTTATGCGAGTCAGCAAGGGGGATGTTATTGTGAGGAACATAACGCAACGTTAAAGAACGATCGCCTCTAACATCTACATTATATACTTGAATATTAGGTTCGTGATTACTCAAGTTATATTGTGCTGAAAGCGCTTCGCGTACAGCCTGATAACCGCTATCATCATGTATTGCGCCTACCTCTAGATGTGGATTACTGCTGTGATCGACAATAGTAAATAGCTTAAAATCACGAATCAACTTAGGTGATAAAAATTGGCTTATGAAGCTTTCATCTTTAAAGTTTTCCATCGCAAAATGCAGTGTGTCTAGCCAATTAGTGCCTGCATATTCAGGAAACCAGCGTCTATCTTCATCTGTTGGGTTTTCGCAAATACGGCGAATATCCACCATCATATTAAAACCCAATGCATACGGGTTTATACCTGAATAGTAATTGCTGTTATAAGGTGGCTGATAAACCACGTTGGTATGGCTTTGCAAAAACTCCATCATAAAGGAGTCGGTTAGTTTACCTTCATCATATAAGTGGTTCAAAATGGTATAGTGCCAAAAGGTGGCCCAGCCTTCGTTCATCACTTGGGTTTGTTTTTGCGGATAAAAATATTGCGATATCTTTCGCACAATACGTATTATTTCTCGCTGCCAAGACTCTAATAAAGGCGCGTTTTTCTCAATAAAGTATAAAATGTTTTCTTGCGGTTCTTGCGGAAAATGCCTCTCTTGCTTTTTAGCTTCTTGCTGTTGAGCGGGGATAGTGCGCCATAGCTCGTTTACTTGAGATTGCATGTAGTCTTCACGCTCTTTTTGGCGTTTTTGCTCTTCAAAAAGGGAAATTTGCTGCGGGCGTTTATACCTATCTACGCCGTAATTCATCAATGCGTGACACGAATCAATTAAGCTTTCTACTTGTGTAATACCGTATTTTTCTTCGCAGCGGCTAATGTAATTTTTAGCAAACACTAAGTAATCTATGATGGAGTCGGCGTCAGTCCATGTTTTAAATAAGTAGTTTCCTTTAAAAAATGAGTTATGGCCATAACAGGCATGCGCCATAACCAGTGCCTGCATAGGGAGTGTGTTTTCTTCCATTAAATAAGCAATACAGGGGTTTGAATTAATCACAATTTCGTAAGCCAGCCCCATTTGCCCACGCTTATAATTTTGTTCGGTTTGTATAAATTTTTTACCATATGACCAATGGCTGTAGCCTATAGGCATGCCAACGCTTGAATAAGCATCCATCATTTGCTCAGCTGTTATTACCTCAATTTGGTTAGGGTAAGTGTCTAAGCGATAATGCGCTGCAACACGGGCTATTTCAGTTTGGTATTGCTCAAGCAGCTCAAAGGTCCAATCTGGGCCATCGCTAATTCGTTCAGTGCTCATAGTAAACCTCGCTTAGGCTAAGCAGCCCCTTGTTGTTGACGATTTTTTTTAAATAGCTCCCTAAACATAGGGTAAATGTCTTCAACACTTTGAATATGTTGTATTGCAAAGTTGCTATGGGTTTGGGCGATGTTTTGGTATTCGCGCCACAAGCTTTGGTGCGCACGCGTGGTAATTTCTATATAGGCAAAGTAGCGTACCGCATTAAGTAGCTTATTACGTAATATTTCACCGCAGTGTGGGGTATCGTCTGCCCAGTTATCGCCATCGGATGCTTGCGCTGCGTATATATTCCATTGCTCTGAATCATAGCGCTCTTTTATTATTTCGTTCATTAATTTAAGGGCACTGGAGACAATAGTGCCGCCAGTTTCTTGAGAATAAAAAAACTCTTGTTCGTCGACCTCTTTAGCTTGTGTGTGGTGGCGTATATACACCACCTCAATGTCTTTATAACTTCGGGTCAAAAATTGATACAGCAAAATATAAAAACGTTTTGCCATGTCTTTTGTGGCCTGATCCATCGAGCCCGATACATCCATAATACAAAACATAACGGCTTTGCTGGTGGGGTGGGGGCGTTTTTCATAATTACGAAAACGTAAGTCGTAATTATCAATAAATGGTACGGCTTTTATTTGCTGTTTAAGTTGCTCAATTTCCTCTTGTAATAACGCAATGATGGCTTGGTCGCTGTCGGCTTGCTCACGCTCCATCGCAAGTTGGCCTTCAAGCTCTGCTAGGCGCCTTTTTTTACCCGCGCTCATGGCGACTCTTCTGGCGAGTGAGCCCTGTAATGAGCGTACTATATCAATATTACTGGGCATACCATCGCTACAAAAACCAGCCCGATGAGTTTTCATTTGTACAAGCTTATCTAGCTGGTTTTCTTGTAAGTTGGGCAGCTCTAGGTCTTCAAAGAGTAAATCAAGGTATTCATCCTTAGAAATAGAAAACACAAAGTCATCTTGGCCTTCGCCTGAATCACTTGCATCGCCATCGCCTGCGCCACCACCTTGGCCGCCTTTAGGGCGCTCAATTTTGTCACCTGTTGAAAATTGATCGTTGCCAGGGTGAATTTGTTCTCTGTCGCCCCCTTTACCTTGGTGAAAAATGGGCTCGCTAATATCTCGTTGCGGGATAGATATACTCTCCCCTGAACTTGAGTCGGTAACGCTGCGTTTATTAACCGCATCAGACACTGCTTCTTTTATTTGCTTTTTATAGCGCCTAATAAAGCGCTGACGATTAAGCGTGCTTTTGTTTTTACCATTTAAGCGTCTATCTATAAAATGCGCCATACTGTTCCCCCTAAACTACATGAAGGTTACTGCGATTTTCTAACCCGTAAATACCACTCAGAAAGTAAACGCACTTGTTTTTGCGTGTAGCCTTTTTCAACCATGCGGTTAACAAAGTCCTCGTGTTTTTGTTGATCCTCAGCGGAGGTTTTTGTATTAAAGGAAATAACAGGGAGTAGATCTTCGGTATTTGAGAACATTTTTTTCTCAATCACAGTGCGTAGTTTTTCGTAGCTTGTCCATAACGGGTTTTTACCATTATTGTGAGCGCGTGCACGTAATACAAAGTTAACTATTTCGTTCCTAAAATCTTTGGGATTAGAAATGCCGGCGGGTTTTTCTATTTTTTCAAGTTCTGCATTTAACGAGGCGCGGTCAAATAACTGTCCTGTATCTGGGTCTCTGTATTCTTGATCTTGTATCCAAAAATCAGCATAAATCACATAGCGGTCAAAAATATTTTGGCCATATTCAGAGTATGACTCTAAATACGCGGTTTGTAACTCTTTACCAATAAACTCAACATATTGCGGAATTAAATAGCCTTTTAAAAAACTTAAATAGCGCTCTTCCACTTCGGCGCTAAATTGTTCACGCTCTATTTGTTGCTCCAAAACATAAAATAAATGCACCGGATTAGCTGCAACCTCGGTGGTATCAAAATTAAATACGCGCGATAAAATCTTAAAAGCAAAACGAGTGGAAAGGCCGGTCATGCCTTCATCTACCCCTGCGTAATCACGATACTCCTGGTAAGACTTTGCTTTAGGGTCGGTATCTTTTAGGGTTTCACCATCATAGACCCGCATTTTTGAGTAAATACTAGAGTTTTCAGGCTCCTTTAATCGAGATAAGGTAGTAAATTGCGCTAACGCTTTAAGCGTACCTGGTGCACACGGTGCGCTGGCAAGTTCACTATGTTGAATAAGTTTGTCGTAAATTTTTATTTCTTCGGTCACGCGCAGGCAATAAGGGACCTTTACAATATAAACACGATCTAAAAACGCTTCATTGTTTTTATTATTTTTGAATGTTTGCCATTCTGACTCATTTGAGTGGGCTAAAATCATGCCGTTAAAGGGCAGAGCGCTAATACCTTCGGTACCGTTGTAGTTACCCTCTTGCGTTGCGGTAAGGAGTGGATGCAGCACCTTGATAGGGGCTTTAAACATTTCTACAAACTCCATTAAACCTTGGTTTGCTAAACATAAAGAGCCTGAGTAAGCGTAGGCATCGGGGTCGTTTTGAGCAAAGTGCTCAAGCTGGCGAATATCTACTTTGCCCACCAATGCTGAAATATCTTGATTATTTTCATCACCGGGTTCGGTTTTGGCTATACCTATTTGATTTAAAATAGAGGGGTAGCGTTTGACGACTCTAAACTGGCTAATATCGCCGTTAAATTCTTTTAATCTTTTACCAGCCCATGGCGACATAATCGTTTTTAAATAACGTGGTTTAATACCGTATTCTTTTTCGAGAACGCTGGCATCTTCTACTGGGTCAAACAAACTGAGAGGGTGATCGTTTACCGGAGAGCCTTTAATTGAATAGATAGGCACTTGTTGCATTAAATATTTTAGTTTTTCTGCAATTGAAGATTTACCTCCCCCAACAGGGCCGAGTAAATAAAGGACTTGTTTGCATTCTTCGAGGCCTTGAGCCGCATGCTTTAGGTAGGAGACAATTTGTTCTATGGCATCTTCCATGCCGTAAAAGTCTGCAAAGGCAGGGTAGCGTGCAACCACTCTATTAGAAAATAACCGGCTTAAACGTGCATCGGTTGCAGTATCAACCATTTGCGGCTCGCCTATTGCCATAAGTAAACGCTCAGGGGCGCTGGCATAAGCAGATTTGTCATTTTTACAAATTTCTAGAAATTCGCTAATGCTGTATTCTTCTTCTTGTGCTGCTTCGTATCGTGCTTGGTAGTGCTCAAAAATAGTCATAATAACCTCCGAAACCCGCTTTAAAAAGGTGCTTACTTTTTAAAGTTTAGTCAGAGATTGATATTTTTGTGCAATAAAATTAAAAATTTAAGTGAAAAAAGATCATGTGGCTAAATTAGCAATTTCGCGCGTATAAAGGCGGTTTGAATTTTATAAAGGCATAAAAAAAGACGCCGAGGCGTCTTTTTAAATCAGCGTATAATAGCTAATTAAGCGAAGTTAGCGTTCGCGAATTCCCAGTTAACAAGCGCCCAAAAACCTTTAAGGTAATCAGGACGAACGTTACGGTAATCAATGTAGTAAGCGTGTTCCCATAAATCCACAGTTAGGATTGGTGTAACACCTTCGTCTGTAAGCGGCGTTGCTGCGTTAGACGTGTTTACGATATCTAATGAACCGTCAGCTAGTTTAACTAACCATGTCCAGCTAGAACCAAAGTTATTAACCGCTTTGTCGTTTAATGCATCTTTAAACGCGTCAAAAGAGCCCCATTTAGCGTTAATAGCGTCAGCGATAGCACCTGTTGGCTCGCCGCCGCCATTTGGAGATAGACAGTTCCAGTAGAAAGTGTGGTTCCAAATTTGTGCAGCGTTGTTAAATACGCCACCTTCAGATGAACAAACAATCTCTTCTAAAGATTTGTTTTCAAATTCAGTACCTGGAATTAAACCGTTTAATTTAACAACGTAAGTGTTGTGGTGCTTACCGTGGTGATACTCAAGAGTTTCTTGTGAAATATGAGGCTCAAGTGCATCAATTGCATATGGTAGTGACGGTAGTTCAAATGCCATTTTTTTATCTCCATCTTCTTTTGGTTGATAACTCGCTTGATAGTACGTAATGCCTGATAGAACAGACCACTTACCTATACCAAACGAAAATATAGTGTTACTATAATTGTTGAGTATTTTACTCAAGTTTAAGCAAACAGCAATGCTATTGCTAAAGACTATTTCAATTGCGGCTTTATTTGCCCATTTTAAGTTATATATCTGTGGCCACAATGATTTATTTTCAAGCCCTAGGTATATCAAGCTATCGTCATTTTGAGGTTGTAGATGGAAACCATTGATAAAATTAAACAGCAGATTTCAGAAAACCCAATTATCCTTTACATGAAAGGGTCGCCTAAATTACCAAATTGTGGTTTTTCTTCACAAGCGTCACAAGCTCTAATGTCATGTGGCGAACCATTTGCCTATGTTGATATTTTACTTAATCCAGATATTCGCGCTGAGTTACCAGCATACGCAAATTGGCCTACTTTCCCACAGCTTTGGGTTGAGGGCGAATTAGTAGGTGGTTGTGACATTATCATTGAAATGTTTCAACGTGGTGAATTACAGCCACTGATCACTGAAACTGCAGCTAAGTATAAAGAAGCTGACGCAGAGTAATTGCTACTTTGCTAGATTATTAAAGCCACGTTTTACGTGGCTTTTTTGTGCCTATATAACTTTATTACGTCTTAATCTCTTGGTCAGCCCATCAGTGGGTGATGAAAACCATTAATTTGTGCTCAATAGTTTGCAAACTCAGCCCTCGCTCCTCGTTTAGGTGCTCCTAGTCAGGATAAGTAAGCAACAAAGCTACTTATATAAGCTCGAATTTTAATTAAAATATGAGTTTTATATCAATGCGCAATAAGACGTAATCAATTTACGGGGCTAAATGTGTCGCTATCTGCGCTAAAAAGTTATTTTAGAACAACCAAATAGCGAGTTTTTTGCCCAGCTATCAACACGTTTTTCCAGCCTTACAATAGTTCGCTCAATCAAGCGAATTGGCATTAAATAAAAATTCACTACATCTGCACTAAAAACGACACCACAATTAATAACTATACTAATGAACGCTAAAAAAGCGTGATCCTAAACCTCTAATTTATTTAAAACGCATTAAACTATCTAAATGTTAACTGAACCTGTGGGAAATTAGTGAATATTTATTCATTGCTTTGGTGCTTTACGTTTACGTAAAGGGTATTGCTTTAACGCCTTTGTTTTTACAAAATGTTAAAATTGACACCAGTGTCATGAAAAAATAACGCGCAAATAAGCGCTAATTGTTAAAACTTATGGGTGAAAAAGAAATCTTGCCTTGAAGTGAGAAATATTCAAGAATGTGAATATGTATTCAAAATAATATTGACTCTATTTACTATAGAGGCTAGTTTTGTGCGTCTGTTAGCAAATCGTCGAGCAGTTCATTCACGTTAACAGTGCAGCAAGGGAGGGGTCTATGTTATACGACTCAACATTAGAAAAAGATAATTGTGGCTTTGGCTTAATAGCCCAAGTAAATGGTCAAGCTAGTCATCGGCTTATTCGTACAGCTATTACTGGACTTGATCGCATGCAGCACCGCGGTGGTATTTCTGCCGATGGTAAAACAGGTGACGGCTGTGGTTTATTACTACAAAAACCTGACAGTTTTTTCCGTGCTATTGCGAGTGAGCATAATTGGCACTTAGGTAAAAATTACGCCGTAGGCATGGTTTTCTTAAATTCAGATCCCGTTTTAGCACAAGCTGCAAAACAGGTTTTATGTGAAGAATTAGAACAAGAAACACTTAAAATACTCGGTTGGCGTGAAGTGCCTACTGACCCTTCAATGCTAGGGCCAATTGCTACACAGCAATTACCTGGTTTTGAGCAAATTTTTGTTAGTGCGCCTGAAGGATGGCGTTCTAAAGATTTAGAGCGACGTTTATATGTAGCACGTCGCCGTGCAGAAAAGCGTTTAGCAGAGGATGAGTCGTTTTATATTGCGAGTTTATCGGGGTTAGTGACTATCTATAAAGGCCTTATGATGCCTGCAGATTTGCCTAACTTTTATTTAGACTTAGCTGATATTCGTATGACCAGCGCTATTTGTGTATTCCATCAGCGTTTTTCTACTAATACTCAGCCGCGTTGGCCTTTAGCACAACCATTTAGGTATTTAGCGCATAATGGTGAAATTAATACCATTGAAGGTAACCGCCAATGGGCTCGTGCACGTTCGTATAAGTTTTCATCGCCACTTATTCCTGATTTACAAAGTGCAGCGCCATTTGTAAACGAAACCGGCTCTGACTCTTCAAGCTTAGATAACATGCTGGAGCTGTTTTTAGCCGGTGGCATGGATTTATTCCGTGCTATGCGTATGCTTGTGCCACCTGCATGGCAGAAAAACCGTGCTATGGATGATGACTTACGCGCATTTTACGACTTTAACTCTATGCACATGGAGCCGTGGGATGGCCCTGCGGGCATTGTTATGTCTGATGGGCGTTTTGCAGCCTGTAACCTTGACAGAAATGGCCTGCGTCCAGCGCGCTATGTTATTACTCAAGATGGCTTTATTACACTTGCCTCTGAGGTAGGGATTTGGGATTACACTGCAGATGAAGTGGTCGAAAAAGGCCGTGTAGGGCCTGGTGAGCTGTTAGTAATTGATACTAAATTAGGCAAAATTTGGCACTCAGACGAAATCGACCAAGATTTAAAATCGCGTCATCCTTATAAGTCATGGCTTGAAGAAAACGTTAAACGTTTAACCCCGTTTGAAGAGCTTACCGAGCAAGATGCGGGTAATCGCTCATTTGATGACGAAACACTTGTTAAATACCAAAAAATGTTTGGTTACACTAACGAAGAGCTCGATAGTGTTATTCGCGTAATGGGTGAAAATGGCCAAGAAGCAACTGGCTCTATGGGTGATGACACGCCATTTGCAGTACTTAGCGAAGGGCATCGTTCATTGTACGATTACTTCCGCCAAAAGTTTGCACAAGTGACTAACCCGCCAATCGACCCGCTGCGTGAAAACCACGTAATGTCACTGGCAACGTGTATTGGTAGTGAGCAAAACGTATTTAATGAAACCACAGGCCACGCTAAGCGCCTACAGTTTGATACGCCAATTTTAATGTATGCAGACATGCAGCAGCTACTAAATGCCGATGACGAGCATTATAGCTACTGTAAAATTGATATTACATACACAGCAGAGGAAGGTTTAGAAAAAGCGGTTGCACGTATTTGCGACGCCGCACAAGAAAAAGCAGCAGCCGGCTGTGTAATGCTTATTTTATCTGACCGTAACTTCAGCGAAACCCAATTACCAATTCCTGTTGCTATGGCGGTAGGTGCTGTACAAAAACGTTTAGTAGATAATAACTTACGTTGTGAATCTAATATTATTATTGAAACGGGTAGCGTACGCGATGCACACCAATTTGCCGTATTACTTGGTTTTGGTGCAACCGCAATTTACCCATACCTTGCATACGAGTCATTGGTTGCGATGAGCGACAGTAAAGTGATTGATAAATCGTACTGCGAAGTGACGCTTTCGTACCGAAAAGCCATTAATAAAGGCTTGTACAAAATTATGTCTAAGATGGGCATAAGCACAATTGCATCGTACCGTTGTTCAATGCTTTTTGAAGCGGTTGGTCTATCTGATGCTATGGTAGACATGTGCTTTAAAGGTGTGGCAAGTCGTATTAAAGGCGCCTGTTTTAGCGATTTTGATATTGATCAGCAAAAGCTACATAAACTTGCTTTTAGTAAGCGTAAATTACTGAGCCATGGCGGTTTATTAAAATACGTTCACGGTGGTGAATACCACGCTTACAACCCAGATGTTATTCAAACGCTACAAAAAGCCGTACGTTCAGGCGATTATAAAGACTACGCAGCCTATGCTGATTTAGTTAATAACCGTCCTATTGCAACGCTGCGCGATATGTTAGCGCTTAAACTACCTGAAAAAGGCATTAGCATTGATGATGTTGAGCCGGCTGAATTTTTATACCAGCGCTTTGACTCTGCAGCTATGAGTATTGGTGCACTTTCGCCAGAGGCGCATGAAGCGCTTGCCATTGCAATGAACCGCTTAGGCGGGTGTTCAAATTCAGGTGAAGGCGGCGAAGATAAGCTGCGCTACAACACCGAGAAAAACTCACGTATTAAACAAGTTGCCTCGGGTCGTTTTGGTGTAACGCCGCACTACCTTCGTAATGCTGATGTAATTCAAATTAAAGTGGCGCAGGGTGCTAAACCAGGCGAAGGCGGACAACTACCAGGCGAAAAAGTAACGCCGTATATTGCAAAACTTCGTTATTCGGTACCCGGTGTAACATTAATTTCACCACCACCGCATCACGATATTTACTCAATTGAAGATTTAGCCCAGCTAATATTCGATTTAAAACAAGTAAACCCAGAAGCGATGATATCGGTGAAGTTAGTATCTGAGCCGGGTGTAGGCACAATTGCCACAGGTGTAGCTAAAGCGTACGCCGACTTAATTACTATCTCAGGTTACGATGGTGGTACCGGTGCAAGCCCATTAACGTCAGTTAAATACGCGGGTAGCCCGTGGGAGCTTGGCCTTGCAGAAACCCAGCAAGCGCTTGTTGAAAATGGTCTTCGTCACCGTATTCGCCTGCAAACAGATGGTGGTTTAAAAACGGGTTTAGATATCATTAAAGCCGCTATTTTAGGTGCAGAGAGCTTTGGCTTTGGTACAGGCCCAATGGTGGCGCTAGGTTGTAAATACTTACGTATTTGTCATTTAAATAACTGTGCGACCGGTGTTGCAACGCAAGATGAAACACTTCGTCAAAAGCATTACCACGGCTTACCAGAAATGGCGATGAACTACTTTAAGTTTATAGCTCAAGAAGCACGTGAAATTATGGCAAGCTTAGGTGTTGCTAATCTAACTGACTTAATTGGTCGTTTAGACTTATTAGAAGCGATTGAAGGTAAAACAGCGAAGCAAAAGAAAATAGATTTATCGTCTGTAATTGCTCAGCCAAATAACCCAACGGGCGAAACCTTATTTTGCAGCGCACCAAATAGCTCGCATTATTTAGGTGAACTTAACGAAACGTTACTAGGTAAAGCGCAACAAGCGATTGATACCTCATCGGGTATTTCGCTCGTGAGCCGCATATGTAATACAGACCGTTCAGTGGGCGCAATGCTGTCGGGTTACATAGCCTCTAAGCATGGCAACCAAGGTATGGCTGCAGATCCAGTATCTATTGAGCTACATGGTACAGCAGGGCAATCATTTGGTGTTTGGAATGCCGGTGGCCTTGAAATGACCCTTATTGGCGATGCAAACGACTACGTGGGTAAAGGCATGGCTGGTGGTAAGCTTGTTATACGCCCACCACTGGGATCATCGTTTGAAAGTCATAAAGCGACTATTGCTGGTAACACATGTTTGTACGGTGCTACGGGTGGTAAGTTATTTGCCGCAGGCTGTGCTGGTGAGCGTTTTGCAGTGCGTAACTCTGGCGTGCAAGCCGTTGTTGAAGGCGTAGGTGATAACGGCTGTGAATACATGACTGGTGGCGTTGTATGCGTGCTAGGTAATGTAGGCGTTAACTTTGGTGCGGGTATGACAGGTGGTTTTGCTTATATTTTAGATGAGCGAAGTGACTTTGAAAAACGCATTAATCCAGAGCTTGTAGAAGTAGTAACACTTGATGATTTAAGTTCGCACCAAGAGCATTTACGTGGCCTAATTGCCGAGCATTTAGAGCTTACGGGTTCATGTAGAGCAGAAACCATTTTAGCTAATTTTGAACTGTACTTACCTATGTTCAAACTAGTTAAACCAAAATCAAGTGATGTAAAAAGTTTACTCGGGCACCGCGCTCGCAGTAGCGCAGAACTTCGTGTTCAAGCGCAATAAGGGGGCAGTATGAGCGAAAATGTATATCAATTTATAGACGTGCAGCGTGTTGATCCGCGCAAAAAACCAATCTCGTCGCGTAAAAAATCTTTCGTGGAAATTTACGAACCCTTTTCTGAGAATCAGGTAAATTCACAAGCTGACCGTTGTTTAGATTGTGGTAACCCTTACTGTGAATGGAAATGCCCAGTGCATAACTACATTCCGCAGTGGTTAAAATTAATTAGAACTGGCCGTATTTTAGAAGCGGCTGAGCTTTCTCATCGTACAAATAGCTTGCCTGAAGTGTGTGGACGCGTATGTCCACAAGACAGACTGTGTGAAGGTTCATGTACGCTTGATGAAGAGTTTGGCGCAGTAACGATAGGTAATATTGAAAAATACATTACCGATACCGCATTTAAAATGGGCTGGAAACCAGACATGTCATACGTGACATGGACGGATAAAAAAGTAGCTATTATTGGTGCGGGTCCGGCTGGTTTAGGGTGCGCAGATATTTTAGTACGTAACGGTGTAAAGCCAGTGGTTTTTGACCGTCACCCAGAAATTGGTGGATTACTTACTTTTGGTATCCCTTCTTTTAAACTTGAAAAAGAAGTAATGCAAAAGCGCCGTGAAATTTTCACCGAAATGGGTGTGGAATTTAAGCTAAACGTTGAAGTGGGTGTAGATATCACTATGGACGAAATTTTAGCTGACTACGACGCGGTATTTTTAGGTGTAGGTACGTATCAGAGTATGCGTGCTGGTCTTGAAAACGAAGACGCGCCAGGCGTACACGATGCACTGCCATTTTTAATTGGTAACACAAATCGCGTTATGGGTTACGATGAAAAAAACCAAGCGTGCATTGATATGGCCAATCAAAAGGTTGTGGTACTTGGCGGTGGTGATACCGCGATGGACTGTGTGCGAACGTCTATTCGCCAAAATGCAGCTAAAGTAACTTGTGCTTATCGTCGTGATGAAGAAAATATGCCAGGCTCTAAGCGTGAAGTTAAAAACGCTAAAGAAGAAGGTGTAAACTTTACCTTTAATGTACAGCCAACGGGTATTGTACTTGATGATAATGGCCATGTTGCAGGCGTTAAAATGGTTAAAACACAACTGGGTGAGCCTGATGAAAACGGCCGTAGCCGAGCAGAAGTTGTACCAGGCTCTGAGCACGTACTTGAGGCAGACCAGGTTATTATGGCGTTTGGCTTTAAACCACACAAAATGGACTGGTTAGAAAAGTATGATGTAGAAATTAACCACTGGGGCGGCATTAACGCACCAGAGCAAGGTGAATTTACTCATCAAACAACTAATCCGAAAATATTTGCAGGTGGCGATATAGTGCGAGGCTCTGATTTAGTGGTAACGGCTATTTTTGAAGGGCGTAACGCTGCTGAAGGTATTATGGATTATTTAGAGGTTTAATTATCTCGTTAAGTTTTAAATATAATAAAGGCAAGCCAACTGGCTTGCTTTTTTTTGCTTTTTTTCAAATGAAAAAGTATTAAAAAATTGTCATTAACCAATAATTAACGTGTAAATCTTGCTTAAAGTACTATTTCAGTACAAACTTGCTGCTAACTTCTTTTTTAAATCCTCGGAAAATGAGCTTTTAAAGCTCGCTTGCAAATAAAAAATAATAATATGAATGCATACTCAGACAACAGAGAAAGAAAGCTAATTGTTCGCTTTTTTTCGACCATCGGATTTATAGCTACCTTCGCTATGGCGTGCAATGCATTATCTAATGCTGATGTAGTGCTTGGTATTATGCTGCTAGTTTCAGCTGGTTTTTATGCGTGGGCTTTTAGCCTTTACCGCGCAGTCGAAAAATCAGCGACCACCATTTTATATAACCTTTACTGTTTAATGCTGTATTTAGTGATCTCGGGCGGAGCTGAAGGTACTGGGCCAATTTGGATATTTATTGTATCACCGGTGACTTACTCTATTAGAGGCCTTAAAAAAGGAACATTTGATATTGTTGCCTTTTTATTTGCCGTGATCGCCGGCTTTATTATTACAGATAACTTTAATATTTATGATTATCAGCCTGAAGCACTTCCACTGAGGGTGGTCATTTCTTTTATTATTGTTGCTTTATTAACTGGTTTTTATGAGCGCTCACGCGAAAAATACAATGAAAAAATAGTCGCGCTGAGTCAAAAAAATGAGCGCCTTGCCACAATAGATCATTTAACTGATTTACCTAACAGACGTTTTATGATGAAAGAACTTGCTGAGCTTAAACATCTTCATAAAAAAACTAAGCAGCCGTATGTAATTTTGCTAGCTGATGTTGATAATTTCAAAAACATTAATGATAACTACGGTCACGACTTTGGTGATGAAGCGTTAACCCAACTTGCCAATATTTTAAAAAAGAGCATGCCAAAGCAAGGTATTGCTTCTCGGTGGGGCGGTGAAGAGTTTTTAATTGCACTACCAAACAGCGACAAAGAGCAGGGGCAAAGTATTGCAGAAAAAATTCATGCAGAATTACAAAAAAATCCAGTGCGCATGAGTGGGAAATCGGTGGTATTAACTATAAGTATGGGGCTTGTGCAAAGCCAGTTAGATACAACCATAGCCCAAGACATAAAGCTTGCCGACGAGCGATTATACAAAGCAAAAGAGCAAGGTAAAAATAGAACTTGCTCTTAACGCTTGTGTTAGTTAATCCATAGAAAAACTATCAAGGTTGGGGCGGCTTTTACTTTTTCGCCGCTGTAAACTTAAATAGCACATTGCACTGCACAGTATCTGTGCTAATAAAAGTAACCATTGGTTATTAGCCACTATGTTGCCAATAATAAACCACTGCCAAACACTCACCGTTACTTGATAAACCAATATAAGTTTTAAAAAGCTAAAGAGTTTTAGCTTAAATTCTGCGTGCTTAAACTTACTAAACCCAATAAGCAAAAAGCTTAAAACAATAAGTAGCCACCCAGTAACATGGCAAAAATTTATCAGCATGCTTTGCATTTAAAACGTCTCTCCACTGTTGTAGCAAAAGTATAACTTAGGCGTGCGCCATAATAAGCTCTTTAGCATTTGCTTTAGCGGTTTTACTTATATTATCGCCACCAAGTAAGCGTGCAATTTCATTAATACGGCCATCTTTATTTAGGCTGAGCATTTGAGTAAAGGTCTCGCCTTGTGCTATTTCTTTTGCTACAAAAAACTGCTGATGCGCACTACTTGCAACCTGGGGTAAATGGGTTACACAAATAACCTGTGTTGATTTTCCTAGTTGGCGTAGTAACTTCCCTACAGAGGAGGCGGTAGGACCTGATATACCTACATCCACTTCGTCAAAAATAAGCGTTGGCGTTGTCACTTTTTGGGCAATGATCACCTGTATGGCAAGGCTAATACGCGACAGCTCACCACCCGAGGCAACTTTAGCTAAAGGTTGTAATGGCTGCCCAGGGTTAGTAGAGACCAAAAACGAGACGCTATCAAAACCTAATGCATTGGGTTGGCGCTCAGCTTCTTGGGTAAGCTGAATTTCAAAGACCCCATTTTCCATTGATAAATTAGCCATGCTTTCACTAATTAATTGATTTAATGTATTAGCATATTTATGGCGACTTTCGCTTAGCTGATCACTGGCGTGCTGGTATGCACTTAGCGCATTAGTTATTTCATCGTCTAATTGCGCCAAACGTGAGCTATTGTTACTAATTGATTCTAGCTCTTGTGTTAAACCTTGATGAAACTCAACCAGCTCTTGAGGCTTTATATGATGCTTACGGGCTAAGTCCATCGCGCCACTTAAGCGCGCTTCTACTTCTGTTAATCTTGCAGGGTCTAAGTCGGCTTGCTCTGCGTAGTTTCTTACTTCTCTGCTTGCTTCTTCAACTTGCACTGCGGCTTCATCTAATAATGCAGCTACACTTGCTAAGCTTTCGTCATAATTTGCAAGCTCGGCAAATTGCTGAGCGCTGTGTTGTAGCATCGAACAGGCATTTTGCTCATCACTTTCGTATAAATGTTGAAGTTCGCGCTGGCAGGCTTCTAAAATGGTTTGGCTATTACTTAGCTTGTAATGTTCGGCTTCTATTTGTTCAAACTCGCCGTCTTGTAAGGCAAACTCATCTAATTCGGCAACTTGGTATTCGAGTAATTGTTTTTGAGCGGCTTGTTGTAATTGCTGTTGCTCAAGCTGTTTAAATTCTTTTTGCAGGTTTGCATATAATTTAAAGCTTTGGCTAACCGCTTTTACAAGCTGATTATGGCCTGCGTAGGCGTCTAGCAATTGCAGCTGGTGTTCAGCTTTTAAAAGGTGCTGATGAGCGTGCTGTCCGTGTATAGAAATTAAATACTGTCCCAGCTCTTTAAGTTGAGCTGCTGTAACAGCGCTGCCATTTATATAGCTTTTGCTGCGGCCATTTTTACATACAACGCGTCTAAGTAGGCATTCGTTGTCGTTACTCGTTAGCATGTGTTGTTCTAAAAATGCTTTAGCAAGAGGAAGGGCAGTTAAATCAAACTGTGCGCACACTTCTGCTTTATCTGTGCCAGGGCGAACCGCCGACGCTTCAGCGCGCTCGCCTAAACACAGTGAAAGTGCATCAATGGCAATCGATTTACCCGCGCCGGTTTCACCCGTGATCGCCGTCATGCCGTTATGCCACTCTGTGCTTAAGTTACTTACAATTGCAAAATTTTTAATTTCTAAACCAATTAACATACTGTTCATCCATCCAGTGAATTAACTGTTAATTTATACAGTGTTTAGGTTTTTTGCAAATTAATTTTTTTACTTTTTAAGCAACGCTCGCATTTTGAGAAAACTGACTATCAGAGTCAGTACTTTCATCAGAAGAGGTTTCGTCAGTATTTTCAAGGCTTTCGCTTGGGTTTACAGGTGTGTCAGTTTTAATTTGTACAATCAATGAGGGTAAAATCTCATGATAAAACGCTTTATTATATAGTATGCCTTGCTGGGGTAACTCACTCACAAAGTACTGTATATTATCTTGAAGCGCTTGGGCGTTTTCACTTTGCAGTGCTTTTTGAAACTCAATCGAAAGCGTGCTCACTAAGCTGTCGCTAATATCTTCTAAATGCTGTAGGTTTTCATCAGTATGGGGCTGAACCACAAAAAAATTGGTCACAATAGCCTGAATTTGCGCTACATACTTAGGTCTTATTATTTTGGCTTCTAATAAATTGTTTAGCTTGGTTTTGAGGCGAGTGTTTACTTGGGCAACACGTTCGTTAAATTGTTTTTTCTTGGTTTCTAACGCTTTTTTTCTATTGTTTTCAACTCTAATATAAGCGCCAAGCAAAGTGATAAGTAATAACAAAGCAAAGATAACAACATAAGTCATTGCTAGATATTCCTAGTTTGATTAATTTTTATTTGTCTTGTATTTTGCGCTAAAGCACTACGCTTGGCAATAAAATTAGTATAAACGGCTGCCCCAATTAAGTTTAGTACGTAAAACGTTGTAGTAAGAGTAGTTTTTTGGGTGAATTAAGCGCAGTTTTCTGTCGGCTTTTTTAATAACCACTTCATCGCCGGGTAAAACGGCAAGCACTACATGGCTGTCGCAACTGACTTGTAAGCTGTCGGTGTTCTCAAGGCTTAACTTTAAGCGTACCTCGTTATCGGCATCAACCACTAAGGGTCTGCTTGATAATGTATGCGGAAACATAGGCACTAACGAAATTGCATTAAGCTCAGGTGTTAAAATGGGCCCGCCACCCGATAAAGAATAAGCTGTAGAGCCTGTAGGGGTTGATACAATTAAACCGTCAGAGCGCTGAGAAAACACAAAGTCGTTATTAATAAAAGCTTCAAACTCAATCATGTGGGCAACTTTGTCGGCATGTAGCACTGCTTCGTTAACGGCTGAATTCGCACTTTTAAGTTCGTTATGGCGATATACTTCTACCTCGAGCAAAAAGCGTTTTTCTTCTAAATATTCGCCGCTTAACACTTGCTCTAGGCTACCTTCAAAGCCTTCTGGGTTTAAATCGGTTAAAAACCCTAAATTACCTCTGTTTACGCCTATTACAGCTACATCAAAACGTGCCAGTACGCGTGCAGCACCAAGCATATTGCCATCGCCCCCTACAACAATAGCAAGGTCGGCTTGCTCGCCTAAGCTAACAAGGTCAACTTGATGAGTATCAGGGACATCCGATAACTGCCCACCGGTGCGCTTTTCTACAATCACGGTAAAGCCAAGAGCCGATAAAAAAGTATGTAAACGCTGTAACGTAGCCGCAGCTTTAGGGTGGTTTGGTTTACCTATAAGGCCAATAGTTTTAAACGGTGAGTGCATAACGGCTGCAATAAAAAGTAATAATATTTTTGTAGGGTAACTCAAAACAGAAGTGTTTGAAAACACAGATTTACCAATATGATAATGATTCAATTACGCCTGTATATTGCCAAGCTCACCTAAGAGCTGATTATTGGCTCAACAGATTAAATTACCCCTTTAATTTTTATACTTAATGCTTAAAAATAGTTGCAGCAGTGTTTTATTGTAATGCATGCAACAACATATTCACTTAAAGCGTGCTTTAGGCTTGAATTTGTTTTAACTGCCCCGATATCTCTTTCATGCAACAAGATGTAGATAACATGAATATAAACCCGCGAGATCAACAAATTTTTTCAGCAGTGATGAGCCTCTATTGTAATGGTGAAGGGTTACCCGTTCCATCAACAAAAATAGCGAAGCAAAAAGGCATGGCGGTTTGTTCTGCCACGGTACGAAATGCTATGGCGCGACTTGAAAAAGTAGGCTTGTTATATTCCCCTCATACATCGGCAGGGCGTGTGCCTACAAACCAAGGGTTTGATTATTGGTTTGATGAGTTTTTTCCGTTAGCTGAAATAGCTAATTACTGGCAGCCAAAACAAGCACAACTTGTGGAGCTGGCCCATGGATTAAGTAAAAAGTATCAAGTATGTTGTTGTGTAGGCTTACCACAAGCAAGCTCGCAACAAGTGTTTAGAGTAGAAGTACTTGAGTTTGATTCTAACGATTGGCTTGTACTGCTAATAGATAGAGCAGGGCAAAGCCACAATATTTGTATCAACAAACCTGATGATTCCTCAGATGCCGTGCGTTATCAATTTGCAACTTGGTTAAACACAGTATTTAGCCAACAAACCTTAATGGAAGGTTTGTACAGAATGCAAGCAATGGCAAACACCGCACCGCGTAATTGCCATGACTCACTGACACAGTGGACGCGCCAGCTTAGTCATAAGCTTGGATCAGATAACAGTATTGTAGTAGGCGAAAACTATTTATATAAAAAGGTCGATTGCGAACAAAGCTTAAATATTGGCGTTTCATTTTTAAATTTTGTCGAAGATAAACTCGCATTTAAAAACGGGGTATCAGTTTTAAACACTGAAAACTTACCGTTTACAGAGTGCAATGAGCTGATAGTAATTAGTGTGCCGTACTTTCAAAATCAAGAGTATCAAAGCCGCTTTTGCGTAATTTGCCCTAAATCGGCGCAAATTGAACAATTAATCCAAGAATTTAAATTATTAGAGCCATCTAACTCTTGAATCTTTTTATTCAATCCCCATAATTACCGCAGTTGTAAAGAATTGGAGCACGTATTTTATGTCTGAGCAGACACAAAACCCAGAGCAAGAAGTAGAATTAAACGAAGAAGTAGCTCAAATGGAAGCTGATGTTGAAGCAGCAGTAGAAGCCGCAGAGCAACACGAAGCAGACCAAGAGCAAAGCCCTGAAGCTGAAATTGCAATGCTATACGCAGAGCTTGAAACCGCAAAGCAAACCATTGCGGATCAAAAAGACAGCGTTGTACGCGCCGCCGCAGATGTAGATAACATTCGTCGTCGTGCTGCACAAGATGTAGAAAAAGCACATAAATTTGCACTGGAAAAGTTTGCTAACGAATTACTTCCAGTAATCGATAACCTAGAGCGTGCTATTGAGTTTTCTGATAAAGAAAACGAAACCCTAAAGCCATTGCTTGAAGGTATTGATATGACAGTTAAAAGCTTTAACGATGCGGTTGCAAAGTTTGGCGTTGAAATTGTTAACCCACAGGGTGAGCAATTCAATCCAGAATTCCACCAAGCAATGTCTATCCAACCAAGTAACGATGTTTCACCAAACACGGTACTTGCAGTAATGCAAAAAGGATACACATTAAATGGTCGTTTATTACGCCCTGCAATGGTTATGGTATCTAAAGCAGCAGACGCTTAATTAGTCACTGTTTATAAAAAATGCCTCATAATGAGGCATTTTTTTTGTCTATTTTATAGTGGATTAACTGCACCAGCATAGTTAATAGCACGGCGCTAAACATTAAGCTTGAAAACGGCACTGCACTTTTTGCATGCACCACCGCAAGCAATGGGCCAACGAGCGCGCCACTGCCAAAGCGCAGCGTTCCAATAACAGCGGTGGCGGTACCGGTGTTTTTTTCAAACTTCATTAATATTAATGAATCAGCATTGCTTGCTGTTACCCCTAGGCTCATCATTAAAGGCGCAATGGCCGCTACAATGTAATATAAAGAAAGCTGCAACAAGCTAAACGTAAGCAGTGCCAGCCCAGAGGCAAAGCCACATACAAGCCCTATGTACAGCATTTTTCGAGAGCCAATTCTTGGTACAATTCGGGTATTTAAAAAGTTACCACACATAAGTGCCATGACATTAAATGCGAATAAAATACCAAATAATTGCTCAGACACATTATATAAATCTAGGTATACAAAAGGCACTGAGGTTAAAAAGCAAAAAAAGCCAAACGAGACAAACATAGAGCTTAATATGTCTGCACGTGCATCTTTATTACTAAGTACCGTTTTATAGCTGTCGAAAAACAAGGCTAGGCCTTTTTTCTCATTTTTATGAATGGGGATATCAATTAAATACACTTGTACAAACGCTAAAATTAAAAAGCTATAGGCAGCAAGAACCAAAAATATGGTTGACCATACCGAGAACCCTAAAATAAACGAGCCCACAGAAGGGGCAACTAAAGGCGCTACCATCATAATCATAGATACATACGACATGCCTTTAGCGGTGTTTTTTTGATAAATATGCCTAATTACGCCAGGCACAACCACCGTAGCTGCCGCGCCGGTGAATGCTTGCACGGCTCTAAGTACCCAAAAGGTGTGTATTTCGTTGGTAAAAGCCAGCGCAAATGAGCTTGCACCAAATAAGGTTAAGCCAATCCGGGCTAGTTTTCGTCGTCCGAGTTGATCGGCAATAGGGCCAAAAAATAACATGCCTAGCGAGTAGCCAGCCAAATAAATACTTAGCGAAATTTGTACATTTGGCATAGTGGTTTGTAAATCGTTCGCAATAACCAACATGGCCGGTAAGTACATGTCTATAGCCAGCGGCGTAATAGCAACAATACTGGCTAACAAGGGTAACAAAATTCGGGTATTAAAAGACGAGGCCGAGGCGTCCATGTAGTCACTCAACATTCACTAAAAACAAGGCTTATAGTGTAACAGGGCTATGCAAGGGTATAAACTTAGTTTGTCTGGCAAGGTCATTTATTTATTAAAAATAAAAAGCGGCGTAATAAAGAGCAAAGATTCTAAACTGGCACCGTGTTTGCTATTCTACAACTAATAAAAATTAAAGACTTGAAGGAAACACCATGAAAAAGCTAGCCCTTGCCTTACTCGCAACTGCAGTTTTAGCCGGCTGTAAAACATCGCCTACGGGGCGTACTCAAATTGCGCTGTATTCAGATCAACAAATGAGTGAAATGGGCACCGCAAGTTTTGCTCAAATGAAGGAGTCACAGCAAATCAATAAAGATGCAAAAACCAATGCGTATGTAAATTGTATTGCTGAAAAGGTCGTGGCTGTTTTACCAAAAGAATACGCCTCACAAAATTGGGAAGTCGTAGTATTTGAAGATGAGTCGGCAAATGCTTTTGCATTACCTGGTGGCTACATAGGTGTTCATACAGGGTTATTAAAAATAGCCACCAATCAAGATCAGCTTGCAACCGTACTAGGGCACGAAGTGGGCCACGTTATAGCAGAGCATTCAAATGAGCGTGTATCGCAAAGCTCAATTTTAGATACCGGTATGCAATTAGGCAGCGCTGCGCTCGAAATGGGCAATGTACAATACCGCAACGAAATTATGCAAGGTTTAGGCTTAGGGGCGCAGTACGGCGTAGTTTTACCGTTTAGCCGTTCACACGAATCAGAGGCCGATACCATTGGTTTAGATTTAATGGCGCAGGCTGGCTTTAACCCGCAAGAGTCGGTCACGCTTTGGCAAAATATGAGCGCAGCAGGCAGTGGTAGCACACCTGAGTTTTTATCTACTCACCCTGCACCGAGCAATCGAATTAATAATTTACAAGCACAAATGAGCGAAGCTCTTAGCGAGCAAAGTACGGCTAAATCGCAGGGTAAAAACCCGCAATGTACGCTGTAAATTAGTTTTATATAAAAAGCCCCTGTAAGCAGTTTACTTACAGGGGCTTTATTTTATTAAGTATCAAGCTATTACTCACTTAGTGCTTGTTTAAACACTGCCTTAAATCGCTCAAAATCTTCTACTTGCGGTAAATGACCTAAATTATCAAGTTCAAACAGTTGCGCATCAGGAATAAGCGCAGCAGCGTGTTTTCCTAATTTGTCGTAACGCCCCAGCTGATAATCTATCCCGTCTTTTTTCCAGTTTCGGCCAGGGCCTGTTCTGTCACGTGTACCAATAATTAATTTAACGGGCACGGTTAAGTCTTTAAATTCAGTGATCACCGGTTGGGTAAAAATCATATCGTAGGTTTTAGCGTTAACCCAGGCAATTTGCTCTTTATCTGGGCCTTGTATTTGCCCTGTAATAAAGTCGGTTAATGCTGAATACTGGGTATTCCATTGACCATCGTAATAGTTTTTTTGCTGGTACTTTTTAACACCTTCGGGCGTTTTGTTAAGCTCATTTTTATAAAAAAAGTTGGTGTCTTTGTATTTTACATAGTGTAAGTAGTTTTCAAGCCCTATTGGATTAAGCAAAATCAGTTTAGTGGTTGTATCTGGGTACATTAATGCAAAACGGCTCGCTAGCATTCCCCCCATAGAGTGGCCAACAACAATCGACTTTTCAAGTTTTAGCGAGTCCATTAATGCATGTGTATGATGCGCAAGCGCCGCAAATGAATATTGATAGTTAGTGGGCTTTGAAGATTTACCAAAACCAATTTGATCGGGGATCAGCACCCCAAATCCAAGCGACTGTAAGTAACGGGCTGTGGGGCTCCAGTAGTCGGCATTAAAGTTTTTACCGTGCATTAGCGTCACTGTTGGCATATTTTTTTGCGTGGGTTTTAAATAAATATACGCCATTTTTAGCGATTGCTTTTGTGATGGAATATCAAAATAATTTACTTTAAAATCATACTGGTAATTTGTTAAAAGTGCATCGTAAGAGAGGGTTTTAGAGGGTTCTGTACTACTGGAAAATGCATTATTAGTAAAGGCTAATAATGCAGACAAACAAATAACTTTAATCGCTGGCATTTCCTTACTCCTATTAAAGGCAAGCACACGGCTTTAATTAAAGTAAGACAATAACTAAGTATTAAAGGCTGTTCAATTAAATAGTTTTCATGGCAAAAAAAAGAGCACTGTTTAAGTGCTCCGTTTAAAAGTAATGTTGACTCTGTTTTACACTGTCTGGGCTTAAAAAGTCCACTCAACGTGTATTTGTGGAACCGATTCAGTGACCTCAGTGCCTAGCTTGTTATGCCAGTATTGCAGTTCCATACCCAGTAATAGGGTGTTTTCTTTCATTTCTAACGCGTGGCCCATATCCCATACTAAAATAGGCTGTGCAAGTATCCACGCTTCTACGTCGTTACCAAACTCATCTTCGCGCTCTGCAATGTACTCAGCGTGTCCTTTAAAGCTAAATTTTTGCGAGCCTACGGTAAACGGGTATTCAAAGGCTACATCAAACATCCAGCTGTTAGTTTCAATAGGGGCACCGCCTTTGGCTACGCCTTCACTGTCATCAATATAGGCAGTGACAAGTGTTTGAAAAAAGTTGAACCCAGGTACATCCCAGCTTAATTTAACACCCGGTAGGTATTTCATCATTTTGGCATCGCCGGCAACGTTAATTCCGCCAGTAAGGCCTACATCTAATAATGCACCAGCGCCAATTTTCTCACCGCTAATAGCCGATAAGCTTAGCGTTGAATACCATTCGCCGTAAAAGTCGCTATCTTGGTAGCCGTCGGTTGTATCGTCTTTGCTGTAATCAATAAAGAAAAAGTTATCACCGTAATCATAGCCCGATGCATGTTGCAGCGAGTAAACAGTAGTGTCTGATTCTTGCTTGGTAAATGGGTTTTTTTGGTCGCCATTATTAACATGTAATGCGGTACTGCTCCAATTAGCAGCAAGGGCAGAAGATGATAAAGCGATTGACGTAAGGGTAACGAGGGGAAGTACTTTTTTAAATTTCATAATCTATATTTAACTATAATTTTAGTGACACGCGAAAGCGCGCATTATAGCACAAGGTATTGATTTGTAGATTATTATTTTAACATATGTTGCAGCTTATTTATTAAGCTGCAACATATGGTTTTGCACAAAGTTTAGGCTTTATTGCGGCGCAAACAAATAACGGCAATGGCAGTAAAGGCTAAAATAAAGCAGTAGTAAGATGACGTTGATACTTCCCACGGGCTAATTTTAAACGTAGCACCTAACAGTAATGCTTGAGCACCATAGGGCAGTGAGCCTTGCGTAACACAAGCAAAAATATCAAGTAAACTTGCAGAGCGTTTACCACTTATTTCGCCATCATCAGCAAGTTTTTTAGCAATAGGACCTGCAACAATAATTGATACCGTGTTATTGGCTATACACACGTTGCTGGTTAATACCAACGCAGCTATACCAAGCTGATCAGCTACTTTGCGGTGCCACTTGGCAATCACTTTTGTAATGGCTTGAATTTTTTGTGCCAGAAAATCAAGGCCGCCGTTAATACGAATAAATTCAGATAAGCCACCAATAAACATAGAAAGTAAAAATATTTCCTGCATATCGGTAAAGCCTTTGTAAATATCTTTTACAAAGCTTGCGCCTTCGTAACTGCCGGTAAAGCCCATTAGCGCAGCAAATACAATACCGCTAAATAGCACCACAAACACGTTCATACCGGCAACAGCCAATACTAAAATAAAGGCATAAGGCAGCACTAATAATAAATCAAAATCTTTAGTTTCTACTGCTTGTGGAGCAGGTGTTAAATAAAGCAGCAAAGCAATGGTTAATACGGCAGCAGGAACCGCTATTTTTAAGTTTTCTTTAAACTTGTCTTTCATTTCACAGCCTTGCGTACGCGTTGCCGCAATGGTTGTGTCTGAAATAATAGAAAGGTTATCACCAAACATTGCGCCCGATACTATAGTACCGGCCATTAGCGCAGGGTCGATGCCTGTTTTAACGGATACCGCATAGGCAATTGGCCCTATAGCACCAATGGTACCCATTGATGTACCCATTGCAGTAGAGACAACCGCAGCAATTAAAAATAGCCCAGGTAATAACAGCGACGGGGGAATAAGTGACAAGCCAGCGTTTACAACCGCATCCACACCACCGGTGGCACTTGCTACTGCCGAAAATGCACCAGCAAGTAAATAAATTAAACACATGGTAATAATATTGTTGTGTCCTGCGCCTTTAATAAAGGTTTCAACACATTGGTTTACAGTGCCTTTGTTTAAAATAAAGGCAAGCATAATAGCGGGTAGTATAGCAACCGGCGCTGGGAGCTGGTAAAAAGCGTAATCAACCCCTTGCGATTGTAAATATAAACCTGAGCCTAAAAAAAGGGCTACAAAGGTAAGAAGGGGAAGCAAAGATAGAATTGCTTTGTTTTTATTAAATGTTGGCTGCATTGTATTCCTCATAACCAGTTAATATAACCACAGCCAAAACTCCTCTTTTAGCTGAATTTAGTAGATCACTCTTTAATAAAAAAGTAGATGACCACAGCGCCCGCAAGCCAAAGACCAAATCGACGCGAAAGAGAAGTTTAAATGTATAGATGGCTAAAGTAAACTGGTATTGTTATTATTATTTAATTAAGGGCTTACCTGACTATTGCATGACTTTTAGATAATATCTACCGGTGTGCGATTATATGCGGCTAATAATTGCTCAAAGCAAGTTTAGGGCGGCAAATTAGTCAGGGTAAGCAACAACAGATCCAACTAAATCAGATTAAGGCAATAACAATGAATCGAATAGGTGTTTTTGGTGCTAACGGCAGAATGGGCTTAGCCCTATTAGAAGCCGCGACAATTAAAGAGCAAGCACAACTTGGTGGTGCGTATGTTCGCAGCAGCTCATCGTTATTGGGTATTAATGTAAATCAAGTAAACAGTTCAGCCGACAAAGCCATTAGCTTTAGCGACGAGAGCAAGGTTGCTGATGTTGATGTACTTATCGACTTTACGTTACCAGCAGGTATGCGCAATCACTTAAAAACAGCGCTCGATAAAAAACTGCCTATGGTTATAGGCACCACAGGTTTAACTAGTGAAGACATGGCATTATTAGAAAATGCTGCTAAACATATTCCTATTGTGTTTGCGCGTAACTACAGCGTTGGCGTTAATGTGCTACTTAACCTAGTGCAAACAGCGGCCACTAAATTTGGTGACGACCTAGATATAGAAGTTTTTGAAGCGCATCATCGTCATAAAATAGATGCGCCCTCGGGCACAGCATTAGCCATTGGTGAATCTATTGCACAGGCTAAAGGGTGGGATCACGATGAAGTAGCGGTATACGACCGCAGCCAAGTAGAAACCGCAAAATCGCAAAATGAAATTGGCTATTCAGTACTAAGAGGCGGGGACATAGTAGGTGAACACACCGCCTATTTCGCAACTATGGGCGAAAGGCTTGAATTAACCCACAAAGCAAGTTCGCGAATGACCTTTGCATTAGGAGCTATAAGGGCTGCGCAGTGGTTACAAAATAAACCAGCAGGACTTTATGATATGCAAGATGTGCTAGATCTGAAGTAGTTTAGTTACTTTTTTAGCTGTTTGGGTCTATTTTTGCCTAAAGCGACTTATTTGTAGTATTTATCTAAATAACGTTAGACCTAAATAGCATCTTCATGTAGAATGCAGCCAATTTGCCAAAAATTACTAAATGCGTGTTTCCAATTATACCCAAGTGGCTAGTAAAACCAGGGGTTTCAGTGGGAATGAAAAGAGTTTTAGGCAAGAAAAATGATTGAAGGTTTAGCGTTTTATATCGGCATCATTTAAGACTGCGTAAAACAATTTAAGCTCACAAAAAAATCTGGTTTTGACGATCCCTCTGGGTATTGGCGGGGTGTTAAGCATTTGCTTACTCCCGTTTTTTACTGTTAGGAGGTTTAACTTGACTAAATCCGCTCTGTTAGTCCTAGAAGACGGCACAGTGTTTCGCGGTACTGCAATCGGCGCTGACGGCATGTCAGTCGGTGAAGTAGTATTCAATACGTCTATGACTGGTTATCAAGAAATTTTGACTGATCCATCATACGCGGAACAAATCGTAACTTTGACGTACCCACATATCGGCAATACGGGTACCAACAGCGAAGACGAAGAAGCGAATCAAATTTGGGCTAAGGGCCTAGTGATCCGTGATTTGCCACTGCTAGCAAGTAACTTTCGTAACGAGCAATCGTTAGATGATTACTTAAAACAACGTAATATTTTAGGTATTGCGGACATCGACACCAGAAAGCTTACCCGTATTTTGCGCGACAAAGGCGCACAAAACGGCTGTATTATTGCCGGTGACGAGTTAGACGAAAACAAAGCGTTACAAGCCGCGCAAACCTTCCCAGGTTTAAAAGGTATGGATTTAGCAAAAGTTGTCTCAACCAAGGAAAATTTTGAGTGGCGCGAATCAAGCTGGACATTAGGCCAAGGATTTAAAGCCCTTAGCAGCGATGATGAAAAGTTTCATGTAGTAGCCTACGACTTCGGTGTTAAACGTAATATTTTACGTATGCTAGTTGATCGCGGTTGTAAATTAACCGTTGTACCAGCGCAAACCTCAGCCGCCGATGTACTTGCTTTAAACCCAGATGGTATCTTCTTATCTAATGGTCCTGGCGATCCAGAGCCATGTACTTACGCTATTGATGCAATTAAAACCTTTTTAGAAACCGACACACCAATTTTTGGTATTTGTTTAGGGCATCAATTATTAGCACTGGCCTCAGGTGCTAAAACAGTCAAAATGAAATTTGGCCACCACGGTGGTAACCACCCAGTAAAAGACTTAGACCGCGATGTAGTAATGATCACCGCACAAAACCACGGTTTTGCTGCCGATGAAGACACACTACCAAGTAACTTACGTGCCACGCACAAATCGTTATTTGATGGAACACTACAAGGTATTCATCGTACTGATAAGCCAGCGTTTAGCTTCCAAGGTCACCCAGAAGCAAGCCCAGGCCCGCACGATGCAGCCCCATTATTTGACCACTTCATCGACCTGATGCAAGCGCGTAATAACTAATTTAACTGGAGTAATAATGCCAAAACGTACCGATTTAAAAAGCATTCTTATCTTAGGCGCAGGCCCAATTGTAATTGGTCAAGCTTGTGAATTTGATTACTCTGGTGCTCAAGCGTGTAAAGCACTTAGAGAAGAAGGCTTTAGAGTTATATTAGTTAACTCAAACCCAGCGACTATCATGACTGACCCGGAAATGGCCGATGCAACGTACATCGAGCCTATTCATTGGGAAGTGGTAGAAAAAATTATTGAAAAAGAAAAGCCAGATGCAGTACTACCAACAATGGGTGGTCAAACGGCATTAAACTGTGCACTTGATTTAGATAAGCACGGCGTACTGGCTAAACACGGCGTTGAGCTAATTGGCGCAACCGCCGATGCAATCGACAAAGCAGAGAACCGTGAACGCTTTGACGTAGCCATGAAAAACATTGGCCTTGAATGTCCACGTGCTGAAATTGCTCACTCTATGGATGAAGCACACGATACGCTAACACGTATTGGTTTTCCGTGTATTATTCGTCCTTCTTTCACTATGGGTGGCACCGGTGGCGGTGTGGCTTACAACATGGAAGAATTTAACGAAATCTGTGAGCGCGGCCTAGATTTATCACCAACAAGTGAGTTGTTGATTGATGAATCACTGATTGGCTGGAAAGAATATGAAATGGAAGTTGTTCGCGACAAAAAAGACAACTGTATCATTGTATGTTCTATCGAAAACTTTGACCCAATGGGTGTACACACTGGTGATTCAATCACCGTTGCGCCAGCACAAACCCTAACCGACAAAGAATACCAATTAATGCGTAATGCCTCTATGGCGGTACTGCGTGAAATTGGTGTTGAAACCGGTGGTTCAAACGTACAGTTTGGTGTAAACCCTGATGATGGCCGTATGGTTATCATTGAGATGAACCCTCGTGTATCTCGCTCATCAGCACTGGCATCTAAAGCAACGGGTTTCCCTATTGCTAAAATTGCCGCTAAGTTAGCAATTGGTTACACGTTAGATGAACTTCAAAACGACATTACGGGTGGTAAAACACCAGCGTCATTTGAGCCATCAATCGACTACGTAGTAACAAAAATTCCTCGCTTTAACTTTGAAAAATTTGCCGGCGCGAACGACCGCTTAACAACGCAAATGAAATCAGTGGGCGAAGTAATGGCGATTGGTCGTAACCAGCAAGAATCGTTACACAAAGCATTACGCGGTCTTGAAGTAGGCGCAACGGGCTTTAACCCAATTGTGGCACTTGATGACCCGAAAGCGCGCGAAAAAATCATCCGTGAACTACGCGAGCCAGGCGCTGAGCGTATTTGGTACATTGCCGATGCAATGCGCCACGGGATGAGCGTAGAAGAAGTATTTGAACTTACCAAAGTTGACCCTTGGTACTTAGTACAAATAGAAGACATTTTAAAAGACGAAGCTAAAATTGCTGAAGGTGGCATGGCCGGCTTAAATGCCGAGTTTTTACGTAAACTTAAGCGTAAAGGCTTCGCCGACCCACGTATTGCTGAAATTGCTGGTGTATCTGAAGCCGAAATTCGCAAAAAGCGTCATCAGTTAAACATTGTACCTGTGTACAAGCGTGTTGATACCTGTGCTGCCGAATTTAGCTCAGACACAGCTTACATGTACTCAACGTACGATGAAGAGTGTGAAGCGAACCCGTCAGACAAAGACAAAATCATGGTTATTGGCGGCGGTCCTAACCGTATCGGCCAAGGCATTGAGTTTGACTACTGTTGTGTACACGCAGCCCTTGCGCTACGCGAAGACGGCTATGAGACCATCATGGTTAACTGTAACCCTGAAACGGTTTCTACCGATTACGATACCTCTGACCGTCTATTCTTTGAACCAATTACACTTGAAGACGTGCTAGAAATTGTACGTGTTGAAAAACCAAAAGGTGTAATTGTACAGTACGGTGGCCAAACACCACTTAAACTAGCACGTGAACTTGAAGCGAATGGTGTGCCAGTAATTGGTACTTCACCAGATGCGATTGACCGCGCAGAAGACCGTGAGCGTTTCCAACAGTTAGTAGAGCGTCTTGATTTACTACAACCAGAAAACGCAACAGTTACATCAACTGAAGAAGCATTACTTAAATCAGGTGAAATTGGCTTCCCACTGGTTGTGCGTCCATCGTACGTACTGGGTGGCCGTGCAATGGAAATTGTTTACGATGAGCAAGACTTACGTCGTTACATGACCGAAGCGGTACAAGCTTCAAATGAAGCGCCAGTACTACTTGATCACTTCTTAGATAATGCAATCGAAGTGGACGTTGATGCAATTTGTGACGGCGAGCAAGTAATTATTGGCGGTATTATGGAGCACATTGAGCAAGCGGGTGTTCACTCGGGTGACTCAGCATGTTCATTACCTGCACACTCTTTATCACAAGAAGTGCAAGATGTTATGCGTAAACAAGTAACCGATATGGCACTTGAGCTTGGCGTAGTGGGCTTAATGAATACACAATTTGCTGTAAAAGATGGCAAAGTGTACTTAATTGAAGTGAATCCACGTGCGGCGCGTACTGTACCGTTTGTATCTAAAGCGACCGGTATTGCACTTGCAAAAGTAGCCGCGCGTTGTATGGCGGGTCAGTCTTTAGCAAGCCAAGGCATTACTAAAGAAGTAATTCCACCGTATTACAGCGTTAAAGAAGTTGTTTTACCGTTTGCTAAGTTCCAAGGTGTGGATCCTATCCGTGGCCCAGAGATGCGTTCTACAGGTGAAGTGATGGGTGTTGGCGATACTTTCGCCGAAGCGTTCGCAAAAGCACAATTAGGTGCAAGCAACACTTTACCACGCGGTGGTCGCGCGTTACTATCTGTACGTAACAGCGATAAGTCTCGTGTTGTAGAACTTGCTAAAACCATGAGAGATCTTGGTTTTGAAATTGATGCAACAGGTGGCACAGCAGAGGCTTTAAAAGAGGCCGGTATTGAAGTACGCCGTGTAAACAAAGTATATGAAGGCCGCCCGCATATTCTTGATAACATCAAGAATAAAGAGTACAGCTATATCGTAAATACCACCGAAGGTCGCCAAGCGATCGAAGATTCGAAGGTGTTGCGTCGTGGTGCATTGCAAAACAAAACCAACTACACGACAACCTTGAACGCGGCATTTGCTAACTGTACTGCTAACCAAGCGGACGACCGTAGTAAAGTGACGTCAGTTCAAGAGCTACACCAGCGATTGAACTAAGGAAATGTACCAAGGCCACTAGGCCTTGGTGTTAAGTGAGAAAAGTATGCAATCAATTCCGATGACAGTTCGTGGCGCAGAGTTACTGCGCGAAGAGCTTAACGAATTAAAAACAGTTACCCGTCCTAAAATCGTAAATGATATTGCGATTGCACGTGAACATGGTGACTTAAAAGAAAACGCTGAATACCACGCTGCGCGTGAGCAACAGGGTTTTTGTGAAGGCCGTATTCAAGAAATTGAAGCTAAGCTTTCAAATGTGCAAATTATTGACGTAACTAAAATGCCTAATACAGGTAAAGTTATTTTTGGTACTACTGTCACTATTGTAAATGTAGAAACAGATGCCGAAGTAACCTACCGTATTGTGGGTGATGACGAAGCAGATATTAAAAATAACTTAATTTCTGTTAACTCACCGATTGCGCGCGGTTTAATTGGTAAACAAACAGATGATGCTGTGACCATTAAAACGCCTAAAGGCGACGTTGAGTATGAAATCATTGACGTTGAGTATCTTTAATATTTAGCTCACAGTAATGTACAAGCAAAAACCGATGCAATTGCATCGGTTTTTTTATACCTAAAAACTAGCTAATAGCAACTTATCCTCATAAACCCCATATATAACACCCTCCTCAAAATAGACAGCTGAGTTAAACGGATTGGCATAATTGGATTGCTAAAAAAGCGCATGCCATTACTCGTTAAAAAATTTATAAATAAAATGGTGACTGCATAAATGCTAAACACACTCTACGCTTATTCATATTGCATAAAGAGTGTGCGTGTTGATATAGGTACATTCATATAGGTAATGTGTAAATGCATAACGGCTTTTACACAGTGGAATCACTTTATTAAAAGGAACATTCATGGCTAATATACTTTATCCAGCGCCTTTAAAAGTAGGCTCTAAAATTGCTATTTGCTCGCTTTCGTCGGGCTTAAAAGAAAAATACCATGCACGATTAGATAGAGTGATAGACGGTTTAAAACACCGTGGCTACGAGGTAGTAGAAGGGGAGTTTTTACGCCAAAATAAACCCCGTGATGAATTAGATGCAAAAGCGCATGCCAAGCAATTAATGGGCTTTTTGCTAGACGATGAGGTTACCGCCATTATGCCGCCAATGGGCGGAGAGCTGGCAATGGAAATTTTGCCACTACTGGATTTTAACGCCATAAAAGAGGCCAAACCTAAATGGCTGGTGGGTTTTTCTGATGTGAGCACAATTGCCTGTGCACTTACGGCTAAGTGCCAATGGGCAACACTTCATAGTGCCAACCTAATGCAGCTTCACCCAGATGAAACAAACCCCTACAGCTTACAAATTTTTGAAACCATTACCTACGAGTCGGGAAGTAAATTTGAGCAAGGGCCTTCTGCTTATTATCAAAAAAATAAACCCAATTACGCACAAAACCCTGATGAACTGCTAGCGCCAAGCGAGCCTACCCAGTGGCAGTGCCTAAATTACACCGATGAGCGCACAATAGAGATGTCTGGGCGCTTATTTGGCGGCTGCCTTGATACGGTAGGATTATTGCTGGATTCGCCATTTTTAGCATTGCACGACTTTAAAAAACACAGTGCGAACGAAGGGCTAATTTTATACCTAGAAAATTCAGAGCTTACGCCTACCACCGTGGCACGATTTTTACTGTCGCTCAAACTTGCCGGTGTATTTGATGATATTAACGGCCTTATTTTAGGGCGCAGCGAAATAACACAAAGTCATCACGATGCATTTGATTACCGCCATGCGCTAGATGTGGCATTGGGTGGGTGCTTATTCCCGGTAATAATAGATGCTGATATTGGCCATGTGCAGCCAAATTTAAACTTAGTTAATGGCGCAAAATGCTCACTCACGGCCGATATTAACCAAGGTAAAGTACTCAATGCCTCACTAAATACTGAGCTTATTTAACATTTATTTTTGAATAACGTATAAATACACGCGTATAATGCGCAGGCCGTGAACAGATAAGTTCACGGTACATTCTCAGGGCGGGGTGAAAGTCCCCACCGGCGGTATGTTTTACTCATTAGTTTTTGAATAAAACGAGCCCGCGAGCGCTTTATTTAATAATCGTTTTTTAATGTATTAAATAAAGGTCAAGCAGATCTGGTGAGATGCCAGAGCCGACGGTTATAGTCCGGATGAAAGAGAATATAGCTTGTAGCGTATGCAAACACGTGGCCTGTGGCTGCGTGTTTAATACCAATTCGCAATAATACTTAATTAAGCGGATTGGTATAAGCTGTTTAGTGGCAAAAAGTGCGCAATTTAGTTTGTGTGTTTTGCCATGCCTTTCAGTGTCCTGAATCTATTTATTTTTATGTGGAATATAATAATGATTCAGTCTTTACTTAGCCAATTTGGCGAAAGCCACACCCGCGTAGAAAACGCCATTGCTGCTTTGCAGCAAGGCCAAGGCGTACTTGTTGTTGATGACGAGAACCGCGAAAACGAAGGTGATTTTGTTTTTTCTGCCGAGCATTTAACCACCCAACAAATGGCGGAAATGATCCGCGAAGGCAGCGGTATTGTGTGCCTGTGTATGGGCGATGAGCGTATTAAGCAGCTCGAGCTACCGCAAATGGTAACTCACAACACCAGCCAAAATAATACAGCCTACACAGTCACAATAGAGGCTAAACACGGTGTTACAACCGGCGTATCGGCCGCCGATCGAGTAACAACGATTAAAGCTGCCACAGCCGATAACGCCAAACCCAGTGATTTATCGCGCCCAGGCCATGTATTTGGCTTAAAAGCACAAACAGGTGGGGTTTTAGTTCGCCGCGGCCACACCGAGGCATCTGTTGATTTAATGCAGCTGGCTGGTTTAAAACCGTTTGGGGTTATTTGTGAACTCACTAATCCTGATGGCACCATGGCGCGTTTACCACAGGTAAGTGATTATGCTAATAAACACAGCATGACAGTGGTAACGATTGAAGACTTAGTACAGTACATACAAATGCAAGAATTAAAGGTCAGTTAAGGTTTTTTAAGCATTACCTAAGTAAAACCCAGCTTTATTGCTGGGTTTATATTTTGTAATAAGTAATTAATTACTCGTTTTTATTTGAAAATGTTTCTTGCCTAGGCGGCTTTTTCAAAAATCCTCAGCCTGTAAACTTTACCTAAATAGTCAGTGCAGCCGCACACAGTTTATTATTTAGGTGAAACTATGAAAATTAACACGCTTTTATTAGCAACTGCTTTAACAAGCAGTGGCGTATGGGCAGCGCAGAGTAAACTTGAACAGCAAATAACGCCTGCACCCCAAATGGGCATAATGGATAGTTATAATCAGCACATTACCAACGCCCCTTTTTTACTTAATCTCGACAGCCAGCCCAAAGAGCAAATGGGCCCATATTTAACACGCCAATATTTTCATGGTACGCAATCTACGTTTGTAAAATGGGTGGCTAAAAAAGGAGGCAAAGTACCGCTTCATAAACACCCGAATGAACAAGTGACGTGGATCATGTCAGGCGAGGCTAAAGTGTTTTCTGGCGGTAAACAATACCTTATGAAAGCGGGTGACATGATGGTGATTCCGGCCAATGTACCGCACGAATTTCACTTTACCCAAGATACGGTAGATATTGATTTTTTTGCCCCAGCTCGACAAGACTGGATAGACGGCACAGCTAATTACATTAAGCAAAAGTAGGGCAAATTATGTTTTTAAATAAATCTAAATTAGGGCTAAGCGCTATAGCCTTGCTAATAAGTGCCTCGGCTTTTGCAAATGACACGGTACCCGCTGAGGTTTACGCACAAACCGACGGTGCTGTGGGCGGTATTACGTATACACAAAACAAGCGCTTTATTTTTAGTTATCACCCTTTTTATAACCCAAAAGTAAAAGTGGGGGAGCTTTTAAAAAGTGGTGATGTGGTGCCATTTCCTAATGCGCAAATGCAAACCCCTTATAAAAGTGATGGCAGCTTAAAAAATCCCGCTAACTATTTAAATTGGGTATTAGGGGTAAGGGCTGATGACAGAGGTAATGTATGGATACTCGACTCAGGCCAGGCGCAGCCGCGTATTACGCCAAAGCTGATAGCATGGGATGCGCTAAACAATAAGCTTAATAAAATTATTTATTTACCTAGCCCTATATCGGTTGCTCAATCTCAACTTAATGATTTAGCTATATCGAGCAAATACAATACATTGGTGATTGCTGATGAAGGTATTGCGGATGGCGGAAATGGCAAGCAAGCCGCCCTTATTATCGTTAATACTAAAACAGGTAAGAGCCGGCGAGTATTGCAAGGTCACGAAAGTGCATTACCCGATTACACAATGCCAATAATGATTGATGAAGGGACTGATAACCAAAAGCAACTTAATGCCTTTATTGGTGCCGATGGCATTGTGCTTGATAACGCGCAGCAATGGCTTTACTTTGCTCCGCTTAATAAAAAGTATGTTTACCGTATTAAAATGGCCGACATTGCTAACGAGCAATTAACCGATAAACAACTAGGCGAACGAGTAGAGCAATACGCACAAAAACCAGTAAACGGTGGTTTAAGTATTGATGCTGATGATAATTTATATTTAACCATAGTGGGTGAGCGTACTGTGGGCGTTATTGATGCCAAAACACGTACGTACCGTGATTACACGTACGATAAAAACATGATTTGGCCAGATGGTGTAAGCATTGGACCAGAGGGTTACATGTACACCGGCGCTGCGCAATTGCCGCTTTCGGCACAACTTAATAACGGCAATGCTCAAAATAAAGCACCTTATTATATATTTAGATTTAAACCTTTAGCTGAAGGCGTAATAGGGCGCTAACTATAATGTGTAAATTAAGCACGCCTTTATGGCGTGTTTTTTTATGTTATTTACTACTTATACCAATCCGCATTAATGCTTAATCATTTTCAGGGGCTAAACGTGTCGCTATCTGCGTTAAAAAATTCTCATTTAGAACGACTAAATAGCGAATTTTTTGCCTTGCTATCATCACGTTTATCCATCCTCAAAATAGATCACTTAATTATGCGGACTGGTATTAAAGCGTGATTATCAATTTTTACAAGATAAAGTTTCAACCTAAATGCGGTTTTTCTGCGCTGACTATTTGGGTATCTTACGGGCATAGGTACTTAACCCGCTTTAGGCTTTAATTAATTATGAAACTATACAGTTACTCTCATTGTCCTTTTTGTGCGAGTGTTAAATATGTAGCAGGTAAATTAGGCATTAAGCTTGATGACGTTGTACTTGATTACGACGACACTGAAACACCAACAAAACTAATTGGTAAAAAATGGTACCTATTCTTGAGAAAGATGACGGCACTGTTATGAGTGAAAGTAACGAAATTATTAGCCTGTTTATTGAACTTGCTGGTTCTAGCGAATCAGACAAGCCAACGCAAGGGGCTATTGAGTGGCAAGGTGGCTCGTTTGCGCCTTTATTGCAGATTGGTTAGCCGCGCTGGCCATTATTGGATTTAAAAGAGTTTAAAACAGAATCTAGCCGTATAGCGTGGGAAGATAACAAGCAATCGACAGAGCTTAACTTTGTAAACCTAATAGCATCAACTCCTGAGATAGTTTTACAAGTAAATGAATTTTTAATTGGCACCGAAAAACAGCTCAATATTAAAAATGGTAAAACGTCATTAAGCTTGCTCGATAGCGCTATTTATTTTTCTATATTACGTGGTTTATATTGCGAGCCAACCATTACCTGGCCAGAGCAATTAAACCAATGGATGAACTATCAGGCATTAGAATCTCATGTGCCGTTATTAAGATAACGAATACTGAAAAAGTTTTAACAGCCAGTACGACTCCCTTCGTATTGCCTTCTTTTGGCCGGTGACCTCGTCACTGGCTTTTTTATTTAGCTCTGAAAATCACCCCTTTTAATCCAGCACTTAGCAGTGTGCGTGAGCATGGCTGAGTATTATATTAATAACATTAAAAAATTAGTTACCTATTTACACTACATATTATTAGTGGAATTATTAAGCAGGCTTATTCAACGCTATGAATACGCAAAATAATACCGGGAGCTATTATGTGGGATGAAAGGTATAACACTCAGCAATACGCTTATGGCAAACAGCCAAACGATTTTTTAGCCGAGCACTATAAGCAATTACCTAAAGGCAATGTTATTAGCTTAGCCGAAGGTGAGGGACGAAATGCGGTATTTTTAGCAAAAATGGGTTACAGCGTTACCGCGGTTGATGGCTCAAAAGTAGGGCTTGAAAAAGCGGCAAAGCTTGCCAAAGAGCACAACGTAAACATTGAGCTTGTACACGCCGATTTAGCGAAGTTTGATTTTGGAAAAGAAAAATGGGATGCAGTAGTGTCTATTTATTGCCCTTTACCAAGTGCCGTGCGTTCAGCGGTATATAAGCGCGCTGTTAAAGGTTTAAAGCCAGGTGGGGTGTTTTTACTTGAGGCCTATACGCCTGAGCAAGTAAATTATAATACCGGAGGCGGCCCAAGTGTCGATACTAAAACCTCAAAAAGCGATTTACAAGATGACTTAACCGAGCTTAGCTTTATACATTTAGAAGAATTAAAGCGAGAAGTGTTTGAAGGCACATACCACACGGGCTTAGCGTCGGTACTGCAAGCTATTGCTAAAAAATAAAATGAATATAAAAGCTTAGCACTCATTAGCGCTAAGCTTTTTTAATAGGTTTTTATAAAACCTGTATAACTTGCTCTTTTGCTAAGCGAGATTTAGGTAACTTAGCGTTATAATCTTCAGTGTCATCGTGGTAGCCAAGTACTAACGCTACATCACAAATATAGCCATCGAGCTCTTGTTCAAACACTTCACCAATAAGCTGTGCATCTACACCTTCCATAGGTGTTGAATCAACGCCTAAGCGTGCTGCGGCGTGCATTGTGTTGCCCAGGGCAATGTAAGTTTGCGCTTTGGTCCACATTGCATTGTTGCCTTGCTCATCGGTATTCATATCAACAAAAGCAAATGCGCCAAACGCTTGTTCGCGGTTTTCACTTTGAGTACGGCCATTTTTAATGTCTGCATCAATGACTTGTGCGTAGTCATCACGTTTATATTTAGGGTTGTAAGCAAATAAAATAACGTGTGATGCAGTTTTAATATGCGGCTGATTAAATTGAAATTTATTAGCAAACGTAGAGTGCATACGCTCTTTAGCTTCGTCTGACTCAATAACAATAAATTTCCACGGCTGCGAGTTAATCGATGAAGGAGAAAGACGCATAGCTTCGTAAATTACATCTAGATCATCTTGAGGAATGCGCTTGGTTGTGTAGCGTTTAGTTGTATAACGTTTTTCTAAATCATTAATAATTGGATGGGTCATGGTTATCTCCGTTAAGTGGCTATTTTAGCCAAGTAGTGTCTATATTGAGCCTTTTTAAAAAAAACAAAGCACAAATTACTTTTTAATTGGATTGTTATTAAGCCAATTACGCGTTACGTCATCGAGTGGTTGTAAGTTTTTGCATACTTTATAGTCAAGCTCGGCAATGATCTCATTTGAAAAGCGTAATTTATCAAGGGTGTTTAACTGTGCTTGGTTAAACAGCGCTTGTTTATCTTCTCGTTGGAGTAAAACAGCTCTATCAACAACGCCAAGTAATCCTTGTGGTTCTTTAAGCTCACGTATTGTGTGCTTGTAATGCAAAAATTGTGGTTTCCATAACGGCACTACGCACCAGGTTTGGGTGGCGACGGCGTTTTCAAACGCGCTAAAACAGTCATGCTCTGTGCCGGTTAAAAACTCATATCCTGCGCTCGTCAGCCCATATTCTTTCATCATATTAATAGAAAAACGGGTAATACCAGCACCGGCATTAATGCCCTGAATTGTTTTTTGCATTTTTGAAAGCACATCTGGTTTTAACAAATCACTAATTTCGTTCACTGCACTTTGCGGTACGTAATCTGGTACGCCCCAGTGTGCATAAGGCTCATAATGTAAGCCAAGCTCAACGAGTGGCATAACTTGTTCAACATCGGCTTTATAAATACCGTGGCTTGAAGGTAGCCATGCTGAGGCGAGTAAATCTACTTCACCAGATTTAAGGTTTTTAAAGTTATCTTGATGCGGCGCATAAATACGCTCAACGTTAAAGCCCATATCAGTTAAAACATGGCTCACTAAAGAGGCCGTTACATGGTGAAACGATAAATCGGTTACGCCCAATTTTAAATGTACTGTACTCATAATGAATTACTCCATTTTATAGAGCAGCCCATGCTGGGTGTTTGCTGCTCAGGACCTTTGCCTGTGGCCGCAATTTGGCGCATGGCATTAACTAACTCAGGAGTGCGATGTGCATCGTCATTCATTTTTGCATCGTCTAAGCGGCCACGGTATTGCAGTGCCCCGTGTTTATTGAAACCAAAAAAATCAGGCGTGCAAACCGCGCCATACTGTTTGCCTACGCGTTGGTTTTCATTAACAAGGTAGGGAAACAAAAAGCCGTGCTGCTTAGCAAATTTTTCCATATTAGCTGGGGAGTCAGCAGGGACGCTTTTATAGTCGTTCGACATAATAGCTAACACATTTATACCTTCGTTTATTAATAACGCGGTATCTTCGCTTAAGCGCCTTGCAATACGTTGCACATAAGGGCAATGGTTACAAATAAACATGATTAACAAGGCATTTTCGCCTAGGTTGTCGGCTAAGGTAAAAGGCTCGCCTTGCGGGGTTTTTAACGTAAAGTTGGGTGCTTGTCAGCCAAAGTCACAAATAGGGGTATCCAGTAGCACAACTTAACTCCTAAAAAGCCAGCGGGTATGGCTGGCTTATAAAAATAATTAATTATTTTTGATTAAAGCGAAAACGCGTTAATACGTAAGGTGGTTTTGCATTACCAAAGCCTTGGCTAAATGCAGGGTGCTGGTGGAGCTGATCTTGTGTTACATAAATCCAACCATTGCTCACTGCTAGGCTATCAGGCCATGATAATCGTTTGTCTTGAACAATTATTTCGTAGTGGCCTTTAGTCGTTAAGCCAATGGCATTGTTTTCAAGGTCGGTTACTAAAATACCGCCACCTGGCGCGTAGGTCATGCCATCGCTTGGGTTTTTAGGGCCAAACACTTCAATGTTTTTTGCTTTTTTAGCATCTGAATACGTGCTATCAGCGAGCGTTTTTGCCGGAATACGGTAAACACTTGTGCCTGTAAATGCGCCAAAGTATACCCATTCATTTTTATCATCAATGGTAATTGGGTTTAAGCCAAAACGTAGGTTTGTTGTTTCACCTTTTGCTGATTTAGATGCAACAGGAGAGGCTTCGATGACAATATTGCGCTCCTCTGGCATTAGCTTAGCATTGCCCTCAAGTACACGCGTTGATTCGCCGGTTTTTAAATCAACAACAATAAACGCAGGTTTAGTGGCGCCCATAAAGTTACCAAAAGACATATCGGCAATGTAAATTTTGTCGTTACGTTCATCAATAACAAAGTCTTGTAAAAACGAGTTATCAAGTACAGCGTCTTTATTTAATTCAATGGTATTAACTAAGGTATTGGCAACGCTGTCCCAGGCAATTAGTTTTGGGGCTACTTGCTCGCTGCCCATGTCTAAAATCCACACCACACCTTTGCTGTCGCTATGTACGCCAATGACGGCTGCAAGGCCTACTTTGCCAAGCTCGGGGCCGTCAGCCCAATCTTCGTTAGGGAAAGGTTGTTGAGCACCGTTTGGCATAATTTCAATTACTCGCGTTTTTGGTGCATCAAGCGGGTGCATGCTTACAATCATTCGCCCTGCGGGTGTTATAGTTATACCTGCGCCGCGATATTTATTAAAAGTAGTCACCGTTTCAAGGGGGCCAACGTCTGCTGCATAGGCGCTTGAAAAAGCACTTGCGGCTAATGACAGGGTTGCTATTGCTAAGGTGGTTTTTAATCGTTTCATACTGTGATACCCGTTATGCTAAAAAATAGAGTAAAGCGATTTTAATAGCCTGAATGACTTCGCTTGCGTTGAGGTGAATAATAGGTGAGAATTTTTATGCAATAAACAGGGTAATGATTGAATCTTTATCAAATAATATTAGTTAATTGGATGGGCGAGTCCTTGCTTTAAACAAATTTGCTTTTTAAACATACTATTAATGCCCAAAAGCTGGGTTTACTAATAAACGCCCTAAAGATTGTCCTAATTTAATAAATAGTGGTTAGTGACTAGCTGATGGGTACAGTGTAATATTTGCCTTTATATTGATAAACCGCGCAATAGATAAGCATTGTCAAATATAAATAGACAATAAATCACTTTTTGATTGCTCAATACACTGTAAGCAAACCTAAAGCGCTTAATTTTGCCAAAAATAATAATTAAATTATTAAGTTGATAATGGATTAATACACAATGCTTTTAGAAGACTTACAGGTAATTTTAAAAGTGGCAGAGTTTAAAAGTATTACTGCTGCAGCATCAAATTTAGATATGCGCACCGCCACAGCAAGTGCTGCTGTTAAAAGGGTAGAGCAGGCTTTAGGTTTTGAACTATTTATACGCACCACTCGCCATTTAAGGCTTTCTGCAGCCGGCGAGCGTTACATTCCGCAATGCCAGCAAGCATTGGCAATGCTTGAACAAGCCAAAAATACACTTAAAAGCGATGACGATATAATTGATGGCGAGCTGCGTATTGCGCTTTCTTCTGATTTAGGGCGCAACATTGTGATCCCCTGGCTTGACGAGTTCATGCAAACCCACACTCAGCTCAGCTTGCGCGCCAATATAAGCGACAGTAATATCGACTTTTATCGTGACTCGGTCGACATTGCACTGCGTTATGGTAAACCTAACGATGCCAGCATGTACGGTTTTAAAATTTGCGATGTACCGCGTATTTTATGCGCAGCACAAAGCTACCTTGATACACATGGCACGCCTGCTCATCCACATGATTTAACAGAACATAAAGGGCTGTTTTATCAACTGCAAGATATAATTAAAGATGTATGGGTATTTAGCGATGCCAGCGAAGAGTTTAAAGTAAAATTGCACGGTGGCCATGCGGCTAACGATGGCGATTTAGTAAGGCGCTGGTGTGTGTCGGGCAAGGGGCTGGCGGTTAAATCGTGCTTAGATATGTCTAATGAATTACTTGCCGGTAATGTCATAAGTGTTATGCCAAACTTTAAACCCACGCCTACAGAGCTTTGGTTGGTGTGCCCAAGTAGGCAGTCAATCACTCCGGCGGTGCGCTTACTTCGCGATGCCTTTAGAGAAAAAAGCGCCGGTATTTTAAAAGCCCTTATTGCAAAAGGGATTATTGATAAAAGCGTGCTTGACTAATGAAGGACTGATAATGCAAGTTGATGATATTAGAGTGTTTGTGCCGTGTAAAAATTATCAGCAATCGTGCGACTTTTATCAGGCGCTTGGCTTTAATGTTGAGCCTGCATCAGCTGATTTAAGCATAGCAACATCAGGTGAATGTAGTTTGTTTTTACAACGTTACTACAACCAAGAATTTGCTGAAAATTTAATGCTGCAAGTGTGTGTATTAAATATATACGAAGCCTTTAACACTATTAGTAAGTTAACTCACTTTGATATTCGCTTTGAAGGGATAAAACAAGAGCCGTGGGGTAAAGTGATTTATTTATGGGGACCATCTGGTGAGCTTCTACACATTACAGAGCTCAATTAACTTAAAAAATGCCACCCATTTTAAGCTGGTGGCATTACCTTATTATTAACTTAGTTTTTCATTAAAAAACGCTAAGGTACGCTGCCAAGCAAGTTCTGCTTTTTGCTCATCATAACGCCCAGTAGAGTCGTTATGGAAACCATGATTAGCGCCTTCGTACATGTGCATAATGTACTCAACATTGTTAGCTTTTAAGCTTTTTTCATAATCAGGCCATGTAGCGTTAACGCGTTTATCAAGCTCACCTAATTGAATCATTAAAGGCGCTTTAATATTTTTGTGCAGTGACTCACTGGCAGGTGTGCCATAAAAGGGCACGCCCGCGCTCAGTAAGCCACTCTCAACCGCCGCTAAGTAATTAACAATATAACCACCAAAACAAAAGCCTACAGCTCCCAGTTTGCCGTTACTATTAGAATGATTTTTTAAAAAGTGAGCCCCAGCTACAAAATCGTTTTGAATTTTAGCTCTGTCCATGGTTTTTTGCATGGCGCGGCCTTCATCGTCATTGCCCGGGTAGCCACCAAGCGCAAAGAGTGCGTCGGGTGCAAAGGCAATAAAGCCTTTTTTGGCTAAGCGCCTTGCTACATCTTTAATATATGGGTTTAAACCACGGTTTTCGTGAATAACTAATACAACCGGCAGTTTACCTTCAATTTTGCTAGGTACTGCTAAGTAGCCTTTGCCTTTACCATGCCCGTTTGGCGAATCAAATTCTTCGTAGGTGGCTTTAATATCATCATCGTTAAATGATACTTGCTCTGCAAACGCGTAATTAGGCAATAGCGCTGATGTAAGTACACTCATTGAAAACCCAAGTGCAGCTAAACCGCCAAGTTTTTTCATAAATGTACGTCTGTCCATTAAACCGTGGGCGTATTCGTCGTACCAATCAAAGGCTTCTTGCGGGATATGATCTGATTGCGGGTTATTCATGGCCGCTCCTTAACTTTATTATGTATATTTATTATTTAAATACCATAACGTATTAGGGATAAAAAACGAGCAGTTTATCTTTTAAATTTATAGATCTCATTAATATAAAATAAAAGACTAGTAAACTTTAATTTATCTACCTTCATAGCCCTTCATCAATATTTATAAAAAGCTCGGGAAATTCTGAGCTTTTTTAGTGAGTTACCTAAGTGACGTGTTACGCCATAGCGTCGTTGGCTACAGGGTATTTAGGGTCTTCAACAATGTTAACCTCAACCAAATCACCGGCTTTTTGCAATAACTTGGCAGACTCTGGACTCAAGTGGCGTAAAGGTGACCAGCGCTGTAGATACTGCTATTGCAGCAAGAGGGGTAGGAATTGCTTTAGTATAGCGCGGTAAAAAATACACAATTGCCATGGTTAGCGCAATTAGCCCCATCATGGTAAGCATAGCAGGGCTGGTTAGTTGCATCCAATCGCCTGCGTAGGTAAACATATCGTGTTGCTTATCGTAAACTACGCGAACGTTTTCTTTAAATTGGCCAAATTGCGCCATACCAATCACAATAGCTAAGCCATTTACAAAGCCAAGCATTACAGGGTGAGGTAACAGCCTAATAAATTTGCCCATTTTAAAAGCGCCAAACACTACTTGTAGCACACCGGTTAATACCACGGCGGCCAGCAAGTACTCGAGTCCAAACATAATAATAAAGGCGGTGGTGACTACAGCCATAGAGCCAGCAGCACCCGAAATCATACCAGGGCGGCCGCCAAACACGGCGGTAATAAAGCCAACAAAAAACGAGCCATAAAGCCCCATCATTGGGTCAATTCCCGCTACAAAGGTAAACGCAACGGCTTCGGGAATGAGCGTAAGCACAGCGGTTAAGCCGGCTAATACATCATTTTTTAAATTAGCGCTGCGTTTGCTTATTAAATCAAACATAGGGTTCCTTAGGGTGCATAAATAAACTAGATGCCATAGCGCTTTAAGCGGATAGCAGTATGTTTAGGTGTTTTAAATTTACGTGTATAGGGCGTGTTGATCTTTGCGGATTGAGATTTGTTCAATCTAGGGGCGATCAAATCGCGGCGCGAGGTTTGTAACCTAGTGGGCTCGATAACTGCTCCTGCGTTATTCTAATGACTTACATCCCTGTAAGAATAAGTAAAAACCGAGCAAAGCTTCCGCGTCCTGCTCACGCCCCTTA
>NZ_JAQREI010000023.1:0-55637 GCF_028599215.1 Pseudoalteromonas sp. Angola-30 | reverse complement strand
AATGAATCATTAAGTTTAATAGCTTGCCCGTATCTGAACCAAACTCATGTTTTTCAATGTTTTTTTCTTGTGTCATGGTCTTGCCTTTTTCCGTTTTGGTACACAAATTGGTACTCATTTAGATTTTACAACGAATGTTATTCAACTAACATGGACTAGAATATTGTGATTTAGGAAGTGTAATTCAAGGGCTGGGCGGCAAATTTCTCGTAGACTTAACGATCAACCTACTATAGCTTAATTACGCAATATTAATACAGGCAATTATAAAAATGCACATATTGGCAATGTTAGCAGGTATGATCGTAGGATTATCAATTGGCACCCATGTAACCTGGTTGCTAGGAATACCTATCATGTTACTTAGTTTGCTTTGCTTAAATATTGGCTCAGCGGCATGGCGTGAAAGACAAGAAGCCTTCGCATTGTTTTTTGGCTTATGCTGTGGCGCGTTTATTTTTGTCTATAATATTATTGTTGGTTGATGACTCGATACTCTGTTAAAAGCCCGCTTTATAGCGGGCTTTTTATTTCTACCACTCGCCTAAGTTTAAAGCGACATACGCCTTATGATAAATCGCATTTATCTTGCGCTGTATCTCGTCCAGTTTTGCACGCTTCTTAGCGGCGTCTAATTTATCATTGTCATTAATCGCTTTTTGCACCTTCCTTAATTTAGAAACCATACGCTGTACTTTTGCAAGCGTTGCTTTAGAGCGTAACTTTTTACCGTCCTTTTCTATAAGCTCTTGCTGTCTTGCCGTATCGCCAAGCTCCATTGCACGCTTATAACTTCCGTAAGCCTGATTGGCCGCGTCTAATGCTTCATAAAAGTCATTAGCAAACTTGGTGTTAGTTTTTGGCCCACTTCCTTGATAAAACGCTTTTACAACTGGGTAGCGACTAACCGGTGTTTCTGGCGCCACCTTACCTGTTATCATGCGCGCCACAATATCACTTGCACCTAATACGTAGCCGCCAATCGTGCCAGTGTAACCTTTAACTAAATGTTCAACTTTCTTAGGCGATACACCAAACTGTTGAGCAATCGCTTTGGCCGTGTCACTTGTGTAAGCGTTGTAGCGGTCCTCTGCTTGCTTATTCTGATCGGCCATCCCTTCAATTGGTGCCTGTTTAAAGAATGACTTGTTAATCATAACTTCCGCTGCAGGTAACACCATTTGTGGAATAGGGTTCAATGCCATTGTATTAAATACTGCGTTGGCAACTGCTTTACCTAAGTCCTTATCTGTTTGCGTTCCCGTTCCGTAATGGAATAGTCGCTCTGGCATGGTGCCAAAAACAATACCGAGCTCAAACGGTTTAGGTATTCTTATATGCTCACCATATGCGAAAATATGCCAGTTCATATCCTTATCCCAATCGGGCAATTGCTGGTATTCTTCATCGTCATCATTAGCCCAAGCCAATGCCAGGCTAAACGCTGCGACTTTAACACCTTTCATTGCTAGGTTTGCACTCAGCACGCGCAATACCCTATCGTCATTACTGGCTTTAGCTGCCCTAACAAGTTTGCTCATGCCCTGTAAACGTGCGTTAAAGAATGGCAGCATATCTATCATAGTGCCGATTAACGCAAAGTTACCTTTTAAGCTGTAGTCCATTAAATCCTTTGCTTCGTATGCTGCTTGGCGCTTGCTTTTGCCTGCTGCTATAGCTGCCTCATAGGTACTTAATCGGTTGGCATTTTCAAATTTGTCACTAATGCCGCGATACTTTTCTAATAAAGTAGCGCCGCTGGTTACAATAGTAGCCATGTAACCCTCAACCTCTTTACTGGTCAATCCTTTGGCTCTCAGTGCTCGGCGCATTTGTTGTGCGCCTGCTTCTGGATCGGCACCGTGAATATAACCACCTTGGAACGCTGCGCCGCTAAATATTAAGTTGCGGTACGATTCATCCTCTTTGAATGCTTTTTTAAGTCCTTTTGCGCTATCTGAGCCAAATGTAAAACCGTCCTTGTTGATCATCCAGGCTTGCGCCGCATCACGTACAAAGTTTTTAAATATAAAGTCTGGTGACAATGTAATGCCGGCTGTTAAAAAGCGTTTTGCGCTCCGTCCTATTTTGTTAAACAAGCTGCGACTGCCAATGTCATTAACTTGAATCAATGCTCTTAATAGTGCTGGGTCGCTCACAACATAAGCTTGTGGCTTACCGTTAACCATCACTTTAACTTTACCAAGCTTGTTTAAATCTTGTTGGCTTAGGCTAGCTATATCTTCGCTTGTTTCTGATTTTAAATAATCAGTGCCATCAAGGTTATTAACAACCTCTTGCATTGCTTTATTCTTTAATGACGCATCAATTAGCGTGCTTTGTCTCGCTATAATATTCTCTAGCAAGTCCTTGGTTGATTGCGTACCGCCTTTAAGCTTTTTAATTTGCGCTGATTGGCCCGCAATACCCTTGCGCGTGTGTGGCTCTACTATCATGCGCTTTATATCGTCCATTTCTGGATCTGTTTCACCCATATCACGGAAAAACGGCACGTAGTATTCCTCGTCAAACCCTGCGCGTTGCGCGCTGCTTAATAGGCCTGCTTGCTGGGCCATATCAAGAATAGCTGAGTTAACCTTGTTGTACTCAAGTCTGGTTTGCTCGAACAAGCGCTCTTTACCATTAGCTAAAGCTTTAAGCTCGGCAATATCAGCATCACTTAAATTGTTCTCTTTACCCTGGGCTTTTAACTGCTCTGCTCTGTGCGCGCCCATCCATGCAAGCCAGTTGTTAAGATCATCGCCAACCATGCCAAACACTTCTAGTAAGCCTTTGGTGCCTTCTTTGCGCTGTACTATCCCATCGCGCCATTGCGGTGCGCCATAGTTAAATACGCCGTGTAGTACATCGGCCAAGCCGGATGCAAGGCGCGCGCTAACATAGCCCTGCTTGTTTGGGTCGGTTACGCCGGCGGCTTCTTCTGCGTTTTTAATGCCCGATAGGCCGTCAAATATTCCTTCGTTTAATCGGTTCCAAAATGGCGAGCTCTTTAACGTATCAATGGTTTCGTTTACTTTGTCTTTAGCCATATCTGAAAAAGTTTTTGCTGCTTGTTCTTCAAGTCCAAGCTTTTGTTTTGCTGTGCGGGTATCTTCTTCGGCTGTTCGACTAAACTTAAATGGCTCTGTGCTCCCTGATAGTTTATGAGCTTCATAATCGCTGATACCGTCCCTCTCAAGATACCCGATAATGTCATCTTTAAGTTGAGGCGATAAATCAGAGAAGTCGTTGTTGTAAAAGTTATTTGATTTAACGTCAAGCTCTGCTGAAACAGGGCTTATATCTCTAACCGTTAAGCCATTTTTAACAACTTGTTTTTCAAGTGGAGAATAGTCTGCCGTTAATGATTTTACAGCCTGCTTAGCAGTGTAAGAGTCCGTCCCCTTCCAAAAGCCGTTAGAATCAAGCTGATTTAATACGGACTCAATATCTGACTGACCGAAGTTATCTATATTATCTATAACCCAGCTAATAGGCTTTTTAACTTTTTCAATGTTAATTGGCTTATTAATCTCGCCATTAAAGCCGGTATCGCCGCCTGTTGTTCGGCTAAGTTTTTTGCCCGATTGACTGTAAGCTAAATTGCTTTCCTTTTGGCCTGCAGGATCACGTTGCGCCTTAAAGCCTTTCACTATACTTTCAAGCATTTCACGCATTGCTGTCAACTCGTCATCTTCACGATAAACAATACCAAGCTTATCTAGCTGCTTACGTATAAAGCGTTTTAACGCGTTCCACCAATATTTAACTTCGCCTTTGCTTGGCTCGTTTTCTACAAAGCGAGCAAAAATTTCTTCTGCTTTTACATCATCGCTCATATCCCAATAGTCGTTATTAGCATCTTTCCAATACTGCTCAAACGCTTTGCGGCCTTTGGTCTTTTTAATGCGATCAATAAATGCTTGTTTTGCTTCTTTACCAATAACGGTATCAAGTCCGCCATGCGCGATAGTTTCATGTGCTAGCGTTTGTTTTAAGTCTGTTTCGCTATCAATATTTTCAGCAATAACATAAACAGTATTGGACATTTCGCTATAGGCACCCTTAACAGTTGCGCCGTCAAGGCTCATGCGCCACATTTTTTCTGCTTCGGCAGTGGTGGATAATATGCGCACCTTAATCCCATTAGCGCCGTTCAAGCTCTCGATAAAGTCATCAGCAATTGTTTGCGCTTGCTTCGCATTAACGCCTTTTGCATTTTGCTTAACTTTAGATTTTGAAAACTTAATATCATTGTCGCCGCTAATTACGCTCTGAGCTTGCGCATTAAATTGTGTCATATCATCCAAGTTGCTAAACATGAATTTTTGACCGCGAGCCCAGCCGCCAAACTCTTTAGCAAGCTCTTTTAGTGCTGAGTAAACTTCACGCTCTTGGCGGTTTTTCATTTCAGTTACTAAAAACTCTTTGCCGCGCTTGGTGGTGTACGTTTCACCGGTGGCTTCAAAGTGTTCGTTGCTTTGCTGGCCTTCTACACGCACTTTTTTCTTTGGAGGGCTGAAATTAAATTCAATGCCGCTCTCCTTTGCTTCTTCAATAGTTTGCGCAATAAATTTTGCAAAGTCTTGTCTAGCCTCGTCATTATCAAGCGTATAAACTTGCTCGTCACGCGTAGGAATAGCGCCAAACTCACTAGCAGCCTCTTTGTCTATAACGCTTTTAACATCAGTAGGAAGGAAACCGTATAGCTGTATTTTAAATACAGACTCGCCTTTACGGTTGGTTGTAGGCTCGCTTGATGCGTCCATGTACTGATCAATATCATACACTTTTGCCGTAGGCTGGTTGCGTTGCTTTAGTTCAACATCTTTTATGCGCTCGAATAGTTCATTAATATCTTTTGCGCCGGTAAAGCTAATACGCTGCATAGCTGGCGCGTCTGCTTCATTATCAAAGCGGTCTAGCACTATTATTTTAGTTTTTACGCCTGTGCCAGCGCGATCAAACACGCCTGCTGGTAAATCAATTTCAGCCGCTTGATATATATTCGTTAACTTTTCATCCGTTAATAGCGCATCTAAACGCTTGTTTGCTGCTGGCCCGTCCGGCACTAAAGCAACTATACGGCCACCGTTTACAAGGTGGGTAATTGCTTTTCTAATGTGGTCATAAGCAAGCTTGCCGCCTTTACCAAATGGCGGGTTCATAGGGATGCCTTCAAACTTATTGATCACGTTTAAATCTTCAAACGGTATGTTATCCACTTCGCCAGGGAAGTTCATTTGAGCTAGCGATGTAAGTTTAAAGCTTTTCTCTGTTGCTTTATTTCTCGTTGTGCCAGGGAACCAGCGTCCAATAGCGGCATGGCCCACACTAGGCTCAAGCAGTCTATTACCCGGTGAAGGCTGTAACCATTCAACCATTTTTTTACCTAACGGTTCAGGCGTAGCAAAATAATCATCACCTTCTGCGCTCTTTGTGCCGGCATTTCGTTTTAGGTTTGCATAATAAAAAGACTTAGCACGATCCCAATTATTTATTTCTGTTGGTCTGTCTGAAACCTTACCGCCTTTGCCTATATCTTCTTTAACTGGAAGGTACGCAGCATCTAAATAGCCCTCACTAATGCTTTCTTTTAAGCTTCTAGCAAACTCACCCATAGCTAAGTTTTCTGCGGTGCTGGCGCGACCAGCTATTTTGCTAGCAAAAATGTTTCGCTCAAAAGCAGTGCCGGTTGTAAGGTTTTCAAATTGTGCGTCTGTTTTTACACCTACACGATAAATACGGCCTTCTATCTGTATAAATTGCGTTGGCTTAACTGGCATACCTATGTTTATTAATACACGCTGTTTGCCGCCAGTTATATCGTGCAAGCTAATGCCGGCCTCGCCCGCCTCTTGTTGCACAACGATAATATCAACACCGCTATTATCTTTATTAAACAGGTCTTTCGCCTCTTTACGCGCTTTATCTGGCACATTGCCATTGTAAAACCTTACTGAGTTACCAAACTCATCAGCAAACAAGTCAAGCGGACGAGCCAACACGCCAAAGTCTATATTGGTCATGCCTGGGAACTCTGATTCAAATTGCGCCATTAATTCAGGTTTAAGCTGCCTAACCTTTTCTATTGGGTCAAACGAACCACCAACGTTATAAGAATGGAAAAGCACAACCTTTCGGCCTTTCTTTACATGCTCTTTAACTCGGTTTACAGCTTCTTCGGCTTTTATTGCTTCTGTTAGTTTTATTTTTTGTGTGTAGTCGAACGTTTTATTAAGAATATCGGCCAACTCTGAATAAGGTCGCTCGCTTGTTTCGCCTTCGGCTTCACCACCTACTGAGTGATCGCGCCACTTCTCGATTAAATCATCTAACTTTTCGCCGGCGGCGGTCTCTACCTTTATAAAGTCTCGGCGGTAGTCTGCTTCTACTTCAAGCGTTCGGCCACCAAGCACGCCTTTTTCCTTCATGGTCTCATGGAATTGACGCTCCATAAGGCTTTGATCTACGTCCGCGCCTGGCGTGTTTAATTTGTGGTATCTCCAACGATACCCAAAGTTTTGAATGTAAAACGCATTTCGACCAGTAAAGGCATTATCATAACCACCCTCAAACTTGTCGCCATAATCTGTGTAGTTAAATAAATAACCTTCGGCATAGTCTAGGTTTTTAACATAAGGGAACGGTGTAGCGGATAGGAATAACACTTTGCTATCGGTTGGGCCTTCCTCTTTGAATTTAGAGGCGAGCGATTTTATTTTGTCGTGCAGCTTTGTTAGGTCTTTTTGATAAAACGATTTCGCCTCTGCAAGTGCTTTTGGCTTTTCCTCTCCATCGGCCTCAAAGCGCTTGGCCTTTGCTTTTATTTTCTTGTCTAACGCTTCGATTTCATCGGTTAAATAAGCCTTAGCTCGTCTATTTGAACCCGCCTCATGGTTTGTTAGTGCTCTCAAGCTATCTAGCGCATTGGTTACTTTAGCTTGCTGGCTACCCATAAGGTTTTGAGATTCATCGGCAATAATAATATCAAACGCCTTGCGGTCTCTGATTAATCGGTCATTACTGCCTAGTGTCGCGTAAGTTGTAATGGTAATGCCTCGGCCAGCATCTTTAGCTTTTGCTCCACCATCTGAGCCGATTAAATAAACATCTAAACCAAAGTGCTCTTTTGCTGCTTGAACCCATTGCTGAGCTATGCCGTCATTAGGAACCGCAACAAGCGCGTTAGTTTTGCCGGTTTGCTCAAAGCGTTTTAGCACGCCTAGGCCAACAAAGGTTTTACCTGTGCCTGTACCGTTTGTGTTTTGGTATCCGGTGCCAGGGTTTTCGGTGCCAAAAAACCTGTTTTCTATTTTAGCAATGTCGCCTGCTTGCTCGGGCATAAGTACAGGCACACTTTTTAATATGTCTGACTCATTGCCCCACTTAGCGTTATGCGATTTTTTAGCGGCTGTTTGCTCTGCCTGTAGATCAGTTGCTAACCGTTCAGTAGCTTCGTTAGTTGCTGTTGCTGGTCCGTGTTCAGCCTGTGCTCTAGCGTCATTGTCGCTATTGCTTCGTCCATCGTTTCCGGCACTGCCAGTATTTGCAGTTCCCTTAACATTCCCTGATGCGTTAAATAAGTCGTCAACGCTTCTCTCTCCAAGTAAGGCACCATCATTTGCTGATAGGCTAGGCTCACTGTCGGATCGTTGCTCTTGTTTAGTATCTGACTTTGACGGTCCATTGCTTTGTTTAGATCCGTTTGATTCATCATCATTAATGTTTTCAGGTTTTGATTTTTGATCGGTGCCTTGGCTATTTTGTTCCAAGTTTTCGCCGGTAGTTGGTACATTGCTTTCACTCTCTATAGTGCTTATGTCAAACTTGCGCACACTTCTAGGCAAGTCCATTGAGTCGGCTGTGCTTTCGTCAATATTATAACGTTCAGGGTTTGCACTCATTGCACCGTAAGCCTCTTTTAAAAATGGCTTAACGTCCTCGTCCTTAATGCCCACTGCTCGTGTAGTATTTAATACATCGCGAGCCCATTGCGCAAATTTTACTGCGCCCTCGGCAATAGATAGCGCGCCAACTTCGGCAACTGCTACCATTACTTCTGGATCAATGCCGCTGTTAAACTGGCCCTTGCGCGAGTTAATCAGCTTTTTAAGTCGCTCTGCTGCTTCGCGCTTCTTATCGCTAATTGCGCTCGCTGCATTGTCTAGCTTGCTTACGCCTTCAACGCTTACTGGCTGCTCTTTATCATTAATGGCAACGGGCTTTATATCGCCCGTTGAAACCAGCCTGTCATAAGCCCCTCTAGCTAAGCTTAATTCATCTTTTGTAACGCTGTCGCGTCCTTTGCCAAAATCTCTACCGCTAAAATTATGAAACCTAGCCGCTACAATATCTTTTAAATAATCATCTACAGATTTATATTCGTTTCCAGACGGGTTTGTTCTAAGTGTGTACTCAAGCTTACTTATAAAATCGTCTTTTGCGTCAAATGTAGCCGGCTCGCTATCACCAAACAGATCAGGACCGCTGTCTTGCTCTGTGGCTTCTGGCTCTGCGGCTGTTTCTGTAATAGGTGCGGTATTAGGTGCGGATATTGAGTCGCGTATTTGCTGGACCATTTCAGGGTTTGTGTGCCAGTTATCCCACGCTTTAACTTCATTCGCTAACTCGTCTGTGCGCTTTTTCAAGGCTTTCGGATTTTTAACGTTAACACCTTCGGCCTTGGCAATTTCTGGCTTATTAGCTGCTCCACGGATAGCAGACAAACGGTTTCTAATTTCGCGCTGCTTTGTTGCGGCCACTTTTGCCATTTGCTCAGCTTCTTGCATGGCTGAGTCATCAAAGCCAAATAAGTCGCCGCTCTGTCCGCCTTGGTCTTGATTAGCATCTAATGCCGATACGGCGTGAATTAAGTTTTTAGCAAACGTAATTGAACGCTGATCATCGGCAATTGATTTTATGCCTAATACTTGTAAACGCTCATTGCCTGGTGCAGCATCGGCTATTGCTTCGGCTGCTTGGGCGCTGATCCGCCCTGTCCTCTGTGCTTCAATTGTTTCATTAGTCGCACTATTTGCGATTTTGAACGCTGTTCGCCCTGTTGCTCTGTCGAGTAACCCATATTGTTTTGCTTCTGACTCGGTGATCCCGTCTTGCTTAAAGAGTTCGACATAATCTTCTACCTGCCCTTTATCTTCTCGAATGTTTAATATTGCGTCCAAGCGCTTGCCATCGTCTGCGGTAAAGCCGTCTGACTCATAGTGATACTGCGCCGGTATATTTTCAACACCATCACGTTTTGCTAAATCAAAGCGGTGACGGCCTGTTATTATTTCTTTGTTGCCATTATTGCGCACCCATACTTGAACCGGTGACATACCCACTGGATCAAACTTACCTGTTAGTGGCTCGACAACACCGTCAGTATTTGAGCCCGACTTAAATTGCGGTATATCTTTAGATAATGATAGTTCACTTACTGGCGTGTCGATAACTTGAACGCCGTTAACCTTATCATTAACAGCAATGTTTTTATCATCTTCATCTTTACCTGGTGCCGCGTCAACGTTTAACGATAACGCTTCACCTTCTTGTTGGGCTGGCTGCGCTTGATCACCCTGTTCATTTTGCGCAACTGTATCAGACTCAGGACTTTGCTCCGCTGCTGCCTGCTCTGAATCCTGCTTGGTGCCGTCATCACCTTTAATCGTCCAGCCAAAGCCATTATCAAAACTAACCGCTTTTGTTTTGTGGCCGGCTCTGCGTGCTGCGCGTGCTTCTTTACTTAGTAGCGCATCGCGTTTCGTTTTAAATGCTTCACCATTTTTAGCAACATTAACGCCGCTTTCGTTACCGGCAAACACAATATCTTTTTGTGGCAATAAATTTTGCGAGTCTTTACCGGCTTGTTTTACACGCTCTGCTGCGCGTTGCTGTGGTCGGCCATCTTCACCAAAAATAATATCTTTTTGTGCAATGCCTTTAGGCTGTGACTCAAGATCCGCTTGTGCTTGCTCGCGCATTTCACGGTTTTTAGTTTGCTCTGTTGTTGGTAGCTTGCCTTGCTCTGGTATTACTTGGCCGTCTATTGGTGCGTTTTCTATGCCTTGTGCGTTTTTAGCGTCTGGACCTAATAGCTCGCCTTCGTGCTGATACTTTATAGGACTAAAACGATCTTCTGGTGTGGGCGCTTTATTAAATGCGGCGGCTTTTACGCGTTCGTCTACTGTAGGTGAATTGTTGCCCGCCTCTAAATCTCTTAACGATTGCTGCGCGGGGCTGGTAAGCATATCACCATACTGGCCGGCTGCTTTTGCTGTTTGATCAAAGCCTGCTTGCCTTGCGGCTGTTGGCGCATCGTAGTTAATATTTTCTTTTGCGAGTCGGGCTTTTTCTGCATCTTCCGCCTTTGACTCATCAAGTATATCTTGATCTTCTTTAGTCCAATGACCATCCGTTCTTAGTGGCTCAAGTTCTTGTTCGGCCTCTGCTTCTGGCGCTTTCGCCGGCTCTGCTGCGGCTGCAAACACAGGATCATCAATACCAAATTTTTCTTTCATTGTACGGGCAACAATTGCTGAGGCTTCAACCTCTGTAAAGCCTTGTTTAATTGCTGAGTCGTATTGCTGCTTTTTAACTGTTTCAATCGCTTCTTCTGGCGTTGCGCCTGCTTCAACAAGCTGATCGGCACCATTTTTAACTGTTTCTGCTGATTTTTGTTGATAGCCCATAGCCTTTTGTGCCGTTTCTGAGCCGGTACGCATAACGCCACCCACTAAAACGCCACCCACAAACGCCTCGTCTAAGCCTTCAAATTCATCAATGCTCTTGCCTGCGCCCCATTGCGCTAATGCTTCTTGCCCTGTTTCTGTTAAACCCTCTGCACCTGCGCCTTTTAGTATGCGCTTAGCAAAGCTTGGATCGCGTACAGCTTCAACCAGTTCACCACGCCCCATGCGCTTAGCTGTTTCGACTACGCCATCTTTTAAAATATCTTTACCAAGTTGGCCCATGCTCACCTTGATACCTAAACGCTCAAGTAGCATTTGGCCGGCGCCGGACGCAACCGCTTTAACTTCGTCTTTTTCGCCTTCGGGTTGTTTTTCGTAAGCTTCGTTAGCTAAGCCGCCAGCCATACCAAACGCACCCACACCGGTAGCCGCACCCGCCATGTAAGGCAGTGAGCCCGCAACTAGCTCGCCAGTATAGCTAGCCAAGCTGCTGAGGCCGTCAATGTCTTTATATGATTTAACTGTTGGCTCGTATGATTCCTGCTCCTTTACGTTGCGGTCAATCCCTTCTTGAGCCCACTTAGATAATGTGCCTCCTTGGCCTATAGTGCGGCCTATAGCGTCTGTTTGTTCTTCTTCTGGCACACCTACGTCAGTAAAGCCCTTAACGGCTCGATAGCCAAGCTCTTGTAACTTATCAACTCCTGCCCCTAGCGCTGCAGACATACCGCCTTCGGCTTCTGGCTTTGCAAAGGGATCAATAAATTCGATTTCTTTATTAGTAAATGGGTCTAGTATTTTATTGGCCATTTGATAAGTATCCTTGTTGGATAGCTATTTGCGTAGCTTGTTGTTCAGTTAGATTTTTGTTGGCTTCCATAAATTTCTTGATAACACCGCCTGCATCAATACCATCTATTTTGCTTGTGTATTTGGACTGGCTACCACCTCCACCGTTATCACCGCCTGATGATTCAATGCCATAAGCATTTTGAAGCTGATTAATGCGGCTCTGATATAGGTCTTTTACGCGCTTTTTCGCGGCTTCTCTGCCGCCATCTTCTAGGTAATCCAAGTCTGAACCGCCCTCAATTTTGGCAAGGGCTTTGGTCATTTCATCTTGAATAGAATTGAGTTGTTTTTGATAATCGTTGCCACGGCTTGAGCTGGCTTTTGTGCCACGGCCAAAGTTAGCCGCAACCTCTGCGCCCATTTTATCCCAATATTCGGGGCGCTCTATCATATCAGCCATCATTGCGCGCGCCTTGATAGTGCCTACTAACTCTTTAGGCGTGTACGTCATTACAGGATCATCACCCTCAGACGTTCGGCCTTTGGTCATTGGCTTGATTTCTTTTGCGCCGTTTTCATAGGTAACTTGTAACGCCAGGGCTACGCTGCCATCTTTACGCTCTGCCGGCACAAAACCAGCAAAATCGACACTGGCAATTTTTGATTTAACGGTTTCGTCATATTGACCAACGGATGAGTTAATCTTGTCTTTGAATACACCGTTAAATAACTTTATGGTTTCAGGTGAATTGGCCTCGGCCATGTTTCCGCTTTTAATCACCGTATCAAGCTTTGCGCTAAGCCCTTTAACCGCTTCGCGGTATTCCGGTTTCATATATGTGCGCGGGTCCATTCCTTTGTTGCGTGCAAGTACATCGCTTAATTCTTCTGGTACTTGGCCGGTCTCTCTAAACGACTGCCACGCTACGGGTATTGCTTGCTGGTCTTTTTGCCACTGCGCCTGCTGCGTTTGGTAGTTTTGCTGCCACTGCCTTTGCTGCTGGTTCGCTTCAAGCGTGCTATTGCGATAATCTTCGCTTGCTTTAGCCTGGCTTTCGCGCCATTTTAAATCCTGCTCGCGATTGTTTTTTCGTTCTTCATCTAACTGCGCTTGTCGCTCTAAACTATCTTGATAGCGTTGGTCGTTGCGTTTATCCAAATCAGCTAACCGGGCTTTATTATCTTTTCGTGCTTGATGGCGTTCCATCATTTCAAAGCCTTTCAATGCACCATCTACAAATGCGCCTGCCATACATTACCCCTTAAAGTGAACCCGCAACAAAACCAATTGCACCGCCAATAGCCGCACCCCAAGGACCGCCAATCATAGCGCCGGCCATAGCCCCGCTTGCTGTACCGCTCATTTGCGCGCTTTTCTGCTGCTGATCTAAATTATCATTTGTCATTTCACGGTTTTGTTCCATATCCGACAATGTTTTAAGTGAGCCTGTGGCCTTGTTCTTCGTACTTTGGCCTGCTTGCATAATTGAATAGCCCATTAGCTACCTCCAATATCAGCTAGAGACTGAGGCGCGCCGCCTTGCCCCGTTAGTATTTGGTTTTGTAAATCGTCTACAGATTCACGCGTTTCATTATTTACAGAGGCCGTTGTAAGGCTTTTTAAAAGGCCTGTGTTAGCGCTGCTTTGTTTTGTTTCGTCCGGTGCTAAACCGTATCGGCCTAAGCGCTGTGCCTCGGCCACTTCTGATTGCTTAAACGAAGTGTCTATATTTTTTCCGTTGCGCTCTAATTGCTCATTTAACAGTTTGTCGCTGGTAGCAAGACCGAACAATTCTTCTTGAACTGGTAAGAAACGGTTTTTGTAATCTTCAAATTGCTGGCGAGTTAGATCAGCTAATGCGTCTTGATAGCTGTCTGTTCTGATATTAGTGGGATCAATACCGTAAATATCGTATTCAAAATCTTCGTCCATACATTTCTCCTACGTGGTCCATTGGTTAGAATTATTGCTCGGCGTGCCTGTGATCACGTTATCCATATCAGCGAGCCCGTTATCTGCTGGCAAGTTGCTGTAATAGCTACCTGCTGCGCCAGCCAATGCACCCGCAGCGCCTAATACTGAGTCTATTTGCTGTCGGCTATTGCTGGCATCATTAAATGCTTTTTGTTGCGAGCTTGCTGCTATGTCGCTTAGCGTTGCTGTCGCCTCTTGTGATTGCCCTTGGCCCATTGCCATTACATTACTCATTTTGCCTATGTAACGCTCTTGGCCGGCCACTTGTGATCGTGACTTAGCATCGCTTGTTACTGACGCTTCATTGTCTGCCATATCACTAACAACGCTTTTAAACTTGCCGCTATTGGGATTTATGCCATTGGCTTCCATGCTTGAAAGTGCGTTATTGCTGGCATCTGAAAACGATTTTTTATAACCAATGTTGGTGTTCTCGGCTATGTCATCGTAAACACTTTCGTCATTGGCCTGCTTAGCATCTTCAATAACCTGATTTTCAAATGGAACAATACTCTCTTGGTAGTAGCCCCATTCCTCGGCATATACTTTTGCTAGCTCTTTTTCATATTCGGTTTCTTTAACGTCAGTAGAACCGCCCATGCTTAACCTCTAATATAATTGCGCCATACTTTTAGGCCTTTACGCTCACAAGCGAGCTGCCACCCATGACGGGGAGCTGCTTTATTAAAGCCCTTTCTAGCTGTTAAAAATTCGATGAATGAAGCATTGCCACGTTTAGCAAGCTCAATAACGTGTGGTTGATAGCGGATCATTGCGTTCCCGCCATAGCAAGACGCGACAGTGATCTCAATATATGTTTGGTTTTCAATGTGGCGCGGCCACAAGATAAAGAAACCATCAGGCACCAAAAACAAAAAAGCCCACTCGTTTGAGCAGGCTTTGTCGATTTCTTGGTATAGGTGCGGGTCGTTTGCAATATTGCCTATTCGAGTTATTGGCTCTTTAAGCCGGTCACGGTGTTTAGACCATGACACGCATTGCAGGTGTGACTTTTCCATTGTGATAAAATATTAACCTATTATGGGGGGTTTATCCATTATGAAAGTGATGAACCCTTTTTGAATATTTGAAATAAAACGTCTTGTGGCAGATAAGGAGTTGTTCCAGGATAAATAGTACCGCCAAAACCGCCGCCTATGGTTTCAGCGCCTTTATTGCTTATCATTTTAAGAGATAGCTCTCCCGTTATTGAGGTTGGTATATTTAAAAGTACATCTTCCAAAATGCCTGTATCTTTTCTTACCGCTCTATCAAGTAGCTTAGTGGAGCCTTTGTATATTAAAAATCTAAATCTAGTGTCTGACGCATCCTTGTATGTGATAGTAAATGAAGCCTTTTTCATATACAGCACTCGATCAAAGCTAGCGCTCCCTACGTTTATAGTAGCAATAGTTGTTAAGCTATTTGCGTCCATTGTTCTAACAGGAAACTCTTTTATTGCGGTATCGGTAATATCCCCGCTTAAATTCTCCGCGTAAACGGTGCCAAAAAAGCTGGCGTTATTACCAAATAGCTGATTTATGTACGCCTGATCTATCTGAGCGGAACCAATAGCACCGTTAGCAATATACGTAGTCACATTTGAACTCAATATTTTACTAAGTCCTGCGAATGGGCCAAGTGAAGGTTTGCCCGTTATGCTGTCATATGCCAGTGAGTTTAAATAAGCCAGCGAGCCTAGGTTTGGCCTGCCGCTTAGCTCGTTGTAGCTCAATGAGTCTTTAGAGGCTAAATTGCCTAGCCCTGTCACTTTAGAGGACGGTATTGCGCCTGTAGATGACATAACAACGTTGCCGTTGTTGTCTTTAATGGTTACAGATTGAAGCGTGGCACTTTTAGCAAGCATGTTACCGTTCGGGTCAATCGAAAAGTTACTGCTGCGAGCACCGTTGCTTGGGTTGTAGTTAATTGATGGCGTTGTCAGCCTTGAGCCAACAAGCAATCTATTGGCAAGCAGGTCATCAGTGACCAGGCTTTTTATAAATGCCTCGTCAATAATCGCCGTATTAATAACTGTCTTGCCATCCGATACAGCAAAAATAGGTGTTAAGTTGGTAGGATCTTGATCTGTTATAACAGCAAACTTAGCGCCTTTAACTGCGAATATAGGTTCAACACCATCATTAACAAGACCAATACTTGTTGTGAGTCCATTAACAGTAGACTTAACACCCCATAATGCGCTGTACTCACCTTGGTTTGTTGCGACTGTCTCGCTTACTGTTTGTAGCGATGATCTTACACCGTTTACTTCGGATAACAGCGTTTCGGATGCGGTTGCTATTGCCTGCTCTGATTCCGTTTTGGTGGTGTAATTATTGACGATAAGCGCGCCAATACTGCTCCCTTCCGGATCTTCTATAAGTGACCTAAGCGCGTTAGTGGCTGAGCTTATAGCGCTTTCTGTATCAGACTTTGTGTAATAGTTTAACTGTAAATCCGCGCCTATACTGTTGCCTTCGGGATCTTCTATGATTGCGCGTAGCGCAGTATCCGCGCTGGCTATTGCTTCGCCTACTTTTGCGCTAGTTAAGTAGTTGTTTAATAGGTCCGCTTTAACCCCGCCAACATCGCTATCAAGCTTTAAAATTTCTTGAGCTGTTGCCTCTGTTCTACTGGCAAAGGTTGTTTGTAAGCGGTATAAGCCGGCTTGGTTTTCACCTATGGCGGCATTCAGTAGTGTTAAATTTTCGGCCGCTGCTTGCTGCTCGTTCGCTATCACGTTTTGACGGTTAATTATATCCGCCTCTGCAAATAAGCGCCTTTCTTCTGCGAGGTCATTAGCAAGCGCGTTTTCAATAGTTGCTTGAGCACTTGGCTCATACTCCGCTCTTAGCTGTTGACTCACCGAGGCTGTTGACTCGTCCGCATCAGCTTTTGTTTGAAAGTCATTAAATAACGTTGCGCCCAGGCTGTTACCGTTTGGATCTTCAATTTCGCTTTTTAAAACGGTTGTAGCTTGGCTAATTGCTTGCTCTGTCTCTACAGAGGTTAAAAAGTTTTCATAAATATCAGAGGTAGCCCCTTCTATTGCGCTTTGCATTGCGTTTGTTGCTTGGCTTATGGCGCTTTCTGTATCGACTTTCGTTAAATAATTAACTTCTAAAAATGCCTTGTTTTCATCTACCTTTGTATCAAGCTGTATAATGTTATTAGCTGTCGCGCTCGTAGCATCGGCAAAGGCTTCGCTAAGTTGCGTGATCTGAGACTCATTATCAAGGTAATTAGCTTCTAGCACCGTAATGGACTGTGCCATCGCTTCTGTTTGCGTTGTGGTCGCTTCTTGGGTCCGCAATATGTTTGCAGTAACAATGTTTTGCCTTTGCGCTTGCTGGTCGTTGGCAAGGGCGTTTTCAATGACTGCTTGTGCTAATGGTTCATTTACAAGCTCTATCTCGCTACTTACTTGAAATATAGCCCTTGATACGGCTTCGTCTACATTGGCCTTTGTGCTGTATTCGTGAAATAGCGTAGCGCCTATGCTGTTACCCATAGGATCTTCAATTTCAGATTTTAGCAATTGAGCTGATGACGCTATTGCTTCATTAGCTTCTGTTTTGGTGTAGTAATCTTGCGTAAGTGTCGCGCTTACTTCTTCGTCTATCGTAGATTTAAGCTGCGTTGTTGCTTGGCTAATAGCTAAATTAGTTTCTACTGTTGTGCTGTAGTCTTGTTTTATTAGCGCGCCAAGGCTTTCACCGTCCGGATCTTCTATCTCGCTTTTTAACTGTAGGCCATAAGCTGCTATTGCATTGTCTGTAGCAGTTGATGTGTAGTAATCGTTGAATAGCGTAGCGCCTACGCTGTCGCCTTCGGGGTTTTCAATTAATGATCTAAGCGTTTGCGTTGCAGCGGCTATCGCTTCGTCTGTAGTCGCTTTGGTGTAGTAGGTATTTGCAATGTCGCCACTTAACGCGGTTCCATTTTCCTCTATCATTACTTGTATGGTTTCTGCTGCAGCGGCTATGGCTTCATTTGCTTCTGTCTTTGTTAAAAACTCGGCTTCTATGCGTGCATTAACATCGCCAAGCTTAGATTCAAACTCATACAGCTTAACCGCATTCGCCTCCCAATTTAGATCGCCTACAAGCGCGCTTTCAATTAGCTGCCTAGCTAATGAATCCGTATCAAAGTCGAGTGCTTCAACTCTGTCTATCGCGTCCTCAGCATCTTGCTTTGCCTGCTCCGTAATAGTATCAAGGCTTTCTATGCGCTCTTGTATGCTTGGAATATCAATTAAATGTTGGTCAACATCGGCGCGTAACTCGTCTATATCTAAATCAAAGTTATCAATGTTTACTTTTAACGCTGGTATTTCATTAAGCGCAATATCGTCAATTAAATATTCTAGCCCTGGTATTTTATCGACTGTCGTTGATAGAAAGTCACTCAAATGCGATTTTTCTATCAGCCCGCCAATTTCATCGAGTATAAGTTCTGCCGACTTTTGCGTTTTTGCAAAAACACCGGCTGCGCCCTGTGTCGGTCCTTTCATATCGGCAACGTTTACAAAACGAACCCAATAATAGTATTCCGCCCCCATACTTACAGTATCGCTAAATACGTCTGCGACTTCGGTAGCTATAAGCGTAGCACTGCCAAATGAATCTGTTTCACTGCGCCATATTTCAGCGTAGGCATGGCCTCTATAAGTGGGGTGATCCCAGCTCACTGCAATAAATGTAAAGCCACCTGTGGCCGATAGATTAACAGGCGCGTGTGGCCTTTCCACTCCGCCGGTTGTAATTGGTAACCCGCCGTCATTCGTGCCGCCACTCGCATTATTAATAAGTGCCTGACGTTTCATATCGTCAAGATCAACAAGGTCGCTAATTAATAAAGCCCGATTATTACCACGTTGCCCTGTGAGTATTTCTATGTTTTCGGTAATAGCGCTACTGGTGGGATCTTGTCGGCCTTTTCTTACTATGCCTGGGAAGGTGCCTTTTTTTAATTTTGCCATTAAGCCGCAACCTCTCGCATTGTCGTTGCAATTGAAACGCTGTGAATTACTCCCTGTCCATAAACCTCAAATTTCCATGAGTCACCCCGCGTTGGCGGTAACCGAAAAGCGTTGTTCGGTATCTGCCCCGGTTCTAAATGCAAAACCTCTACGTCATCGGCGTAAATACGAACCCCTGAAAGCGCCACATTAACGCCCTTAACTAAACCACATGCAAAGCTTAGGTCGCTTGCTGAAAAGCTCTTAGATTGCCATTCGTAGCTCATGTAAGATGGGCTAGACTCCCACTTACTCAAGTTAGCGCCTTGGCAAATATACAAAGTGTCATCAACAAGGCTGTTAAATCCACAATTCGCAGTCGCAGTAAAATGCCTAAAATCACCGGTGTTCGGGTCGAATATAAACGCTTTATCTAAATTGGCACCGTAAAAAGCTAAATAACGGCCTTCTTGGTGATACGCTTCGATTGTTTCGGGCTCATACTCTTGCCATTGTTCACGCGTTATTACCTGGTTAGTTAACATGGTTAGCCCGCCGCTGGTTAAGCCTATCAAACCGTCAGGGCTCGCGTATATCAACGTGCCATTTACGATCACCGCTGAGCGTGCGCTTGTGCATGATTGGTTAGACTCTAGCTTTTGGCCGGCCATCGCATCGGGGCTTATGCCGCTGAATAAGTAAGGGTAGCCTTTTGTTAATACTGCAAGCGTATTCCCAAGCGCAGCAGCGGTTACAATTTCATGCTCAGTTGTTAGCTGGTAACCACTAGGCCAAGCATAAGGCAAATATGCCTCGCTAAAGCAAACCGTACTATCAAAAAAACCCGCAAGTATGCCGTTCGCCATTGACGTTAAGCCAATCATGTTTTCGTTTGGCATTTCATAATCGTAAGTATCAAGTGAAGATCCTAGCTCGTCCGTTGGAATATCATCAACAAATTGATTTTGAGAAATAGGGATTTCAGCTACAAATAAATAATCAGCAATGCCGCCGCCGGTTGCTGTGCGATATATTCTGCGGTGAGTAATGTTTGATACATTGACGTTTGGTGGTGAAAAAGACAACGTTACATATGTGCCTTCTTCATCGGGATACTCTATATCAATACGTTGTGACGCTTCACCTGGTGGTCCTTCTTCGCCCTGCTCAGTGACAAACGTATGCGTGTAATAGCGTGTTTCATCGTCATTTGGATCTATTTCATCGGTGGCTGCATCGGTAACAATCGCGATAATTGGCACCTCTGGCGATTGAATGCCAAGACGGTAAGCGTTTGCAGGCATGTTTTCACCGCTAAATATGGCGTTGTTTGTAACTTTTGGGTAGCCATCACCGGTAAAGTAAACGCGTTGCCATGGATCATCAGCAATAGGACTCGCCACTGCGTTAACTTCTTTATCCCATGCAAACCAATGTTCATTTAAGTGCTGGTAAATTGTTTTTGCGTTTGGTAGTACAGATGTACCGGTTAGCGCGGGACGCTTTAGCGGTGAAAGGTTGCCATTATCAAAATGACAACCATACGCTTTAGATGCTGATTCATTGGGGAGTAAACGAGGATCGACTTTAGGCCGTTCACCGGCAAAAGTTTTAACGGATATTGCAGGCATAGGATTCGCTTATTTTAATTTGAGTTATTTGGAAGGGCGGGAATTACAAATTGATAACCTTGCATTCCCATTTATGAGCACGCTTGCAATGGTTATCACCATCGAAAGGCTTTGCTAGCATATCAATGACTCGCATTTGATAATAATAGCGCTTGTCGTGCGATAGCCTAAAGCTACGCGCTGATATTGATTCGAGCTTTGTGCCATGGCAAATACTGCAAATAGCTATATCAATACTGTATAGGCTGTTGAAAGCCCACACGCTACCAAACAAGGCGAATACCGATAAAATAATGAAAGGCCCAATAAATAAAAGGCCACATAAAATGTAGCCTATTAACGTTCTTACTGTTTTTAATGCTGTCGACATACCTACCCCTATTCAAATAACGCCTTGCGTGCCATGATGAAATTTAAGCCAAACTGTTTAAATTCCGCTTCATCCTCTAAAAGCAATACCTGCACGCCGCTTGACGTTTCCGCATTGAATTTAATTGGAAAAAATTGCTCGACTTCACCAAACTCAGTGGCAAGCTCAAGCGCACTTTTAAGCGCAGATAGCCCGTTTTGATTGGCCTCATTAAGCGTTACACACACACCTTTATGCTCTATTCCCTTGAGCTTGGTTATGTGGTGACTATATGGCGCAAGTACGTCCTCAACGGTTTTTACGGTTGGCTGTTCTGGCTCTACTGGTAATGGCTTTGGCTCGGGCTCTATTAGCTCGCCTTCTTCATTTTCAACTGGTTCAGGTAGGTTTGCGTTGTATTGCTCAGCTTCATACTTATCAACCAAATAAGCGTAATAGCTTTGCGCCCAATCCCACTGTTCACCCAAGCTTGTTAGCTCAGCGAATTTATTGATCACCTCCACCGGTTTGCTGAGCGCAATTAAACGCTCAATATCCTGTGTGGTTTTAGTATCTGGCCGTGGAAGTAGTTGCGGTAAACCTTGCTCATTTAAAGCAGGCTCTTGGTTTTCGTCTAGGACGATAAAATTTAAAAGATTATTTGTCATTTTTAATCCACCCTAAAGGCTCTACAATGCGTGCTGTGCCATAAATAACCGCGTTACCGTTATCATCCAGGCGCACCGCTTGCTTATCTCCAATATGTATTTTGCTATCGTCACCCCAATCAGAGGCATAGCTAAGCTCGCAGTAGGCATACTGTATGTAAGCCTGCCCTGAATCTTCTACGTTATAAGAAATGGCTTTAAATGCTGGGCTGTCATTTGTCGGATCTGAAAGGTTTATAGGCGCATGTGTCGGCGATTGTCTTGGCTCGTAAAAAGAGTTAGATAACAGCGTGTACCTTTCTAATGACAGCGAACCATAAGAAACCGTACCTACAGAATCATCTTTATTTACGCGCCCTGTTAACGAGTAGCTAAGTGCTATATAAAGATCGTGCCTGCTTGAGAAGAAAGCTGTTGAGGGGGGGTTGCCTTTCATTGGTACATTGTCATGTTCATTTGCTATCAGCGACAAAGCTGGGTACTGATAGGCAACAACATTGCCCTCTGCAAAAATAGAATAGTGAGTAACATAGTTTTTAGGCTGATCAAGGTTATGTCCAGTTAATGATGTTCCCCAGGTCTCACCATGATCATTGGTGTATGTACTTAAATCTTTTGTGTCATCAATAACCTTACGACTTAAAACATGGCGCGTACTCGTCCCATCAGGCAATGAAGGGTTCCATGTTCCGATCCATCCATCTTTAAAGTCGCTTGTAGCAATAATATCTGAGGGATTGCCAAAAACCTCAGTATGCAAATATTCAAAAGATATAGGAATTTCACTTAATACTTTTCTGGTTGGCCTTCCATAAAAATAATGGCCTAGCGTGCCTTGGTTAGCCCTAGAATAAGCAAGGCTGGTTGCTGGATACTCGGTTATTGGGTATGAGCCATCAAAAAGGTAACCTCGATATTCTGTATTGTACTCGTCAGAAGTTCCTGTGCAGTCATTGTATTGCGATCCATCCCACTGCATGAGCCTAGAGTGAAATTCATTATTCCAAGCGGTAGTCTTAAATATTACACCATCTGAAACGCGAACCAAGACAAGGTTTAAGGCGCTCAACCCGCCGCCGTAGGCTGGTGCTGTGCTGAAAACTGACTGCGTTCCATCTAACTTTGTATAGTTAATATCGCCATTATCAATGTACGCAGCAGAACCGCCGGCGCTAACTTGAGTCAGGTTAACTTTAAAGCCTGTATATGGCATATATTCAATGCCTCTATAAACTCCCTGCTTTATATTTTGATCCGCCTCTATAAAGTCCTTCTCGACAAGTCCTCTAGCTAAGTATCTTAAATCACCAACAACACCGCCAGCACCGCTAGCATAAATCACATCATAATAACGGTCGTCTGGACGCTTTGAGCCCCCACCTAAAACGCCTCCTGTCGATGAGTCAGGACCACTAGAAAAAACTAGCCCATCCGTGTAAGGGTATCCACTGGTGGGATATGAAAAACAATCCCCTTTGCTGCTTGGCTTTTGACGCATATTTGAAGCGGCCCAAGTTACAGACGACTGCCCTGATGAATTTGTAAACCCTCTAGTTCCCAAAGGATTAAAGCTTGGATGGTAAGCACCCTTATTTAATCTCAGAACCGTTCCGCAAACTAAAAAGTACGCTTCGCCATTTACAGCATTTTGAGCTTCACCTTCACCATAAGAAGAAAAGAGGCCCGTTTTTTTATGGTTTGGTGATAACTCTCCATAGTAGTGATTACCACTGCCTGAGCCAACCCAGCCGGCGGAATCGCCACTACCTTGTATTTCTACGCGCTTATTTTCGTTAGATGAAGATGACCAAGACAGCGCCGCTTTTTTAGAGTTTACATTTTCCCAATCACCATTACCCGCACCTGCAAAGCTGCGGCCACGAACGCACCACTGATAAAATTTTCCTGTTTCATCATCAAAATAGATATTGTTATCTGGATCGCTTGCTATTATTTTTCTTTGCGCTTCGGTTGCTGTTTGCCAATTAAAGCCTTTCCCTACGCTGCTTTCATCACCGGCAAACCACGCAAAATAACTGGCAGGTCTTACGTTGTCTATAACTGTGTATAAGCCGCTAATTCTTGGGTTTTGACTTTGTATTAATCCTTGTGGATACACGAAAGGGTCGCTGTCGTTTATTTCTCTTAGAAACAACTCCAAACCCCACATATCAACTCTATCAGTGACTATTTTATTTGTATCAGTTTCACTTGCAAGCGCTATAGCTGACGATGAATGAACAACAACATTGCCGTTAGATGTGTCATACGTTCTCAATCCGTTTTCTGCGGGTGGGAATGATATTCTATTTCTACCTCCGGCAGAGTTTTCGCCAAGATAAGTTAGCTTGATCTCTACTCCCGCCATGCAAACTACAGGATAAATTGTGTCTGATTTGCCTTTGACACTTGTATCGCCAGTACCTCTACCTAAAAGGAGTGAGTTTTCTATGGAATGATGAGTATATAATCCCTCACCAATAAATTTGTTTGGCGTTTCATTATCCCAATGTTTACCAAAATGCACAAAACCACTGGCTGCATACTTTTCGCTGTTGGCCGCTCTATCGTTCTCAAAGTCAACCTTACGCATAGCCCAAGGATAAGGGTTTATAGCATCTAGCTCAGCGAGCTTATTATCATGATCACGCACCATTTGCGATGGCGTTTTAAGTGACTGCTTCAAACCATGGCTGTCGGTTAATTCTTCTGTTTCGTTATCTGAGTTAAGCCAAGTGCGCAATTCATCTAAGAACAATTGCTTTTGGTTGAATTGAACGGATACCTGTCCGGCTATGCGTGTGAGTATCGTGCCGGAAGTGTTACGTAAAATTGCATATGATTTATCTGTGTCTGTGCCGCCTTCAAAGCCGCGATCTAATGTAATGCTTGTGTCGCTATTGACTGCAACCACTTCGTACCAAGTCTTTGCATCTAGCGTAAAAGCATCACCAATAGCGATAGCAATTACATCGCTTTGCCAGTTTGTACCAACACCAACGATTGATTGGCTACCACCAACTACGTTTACTTTACCTACGCGATACCACGCGCCTGCGCTTGCTGCCATGTTATTACCCCTTTTCCTCACTCATCATCGCTACATCAGCTTGGCTTTTCTCACCTAGCTGGCTTTTAAACGCGTTCATGTGCATTTGGCTCTTATTCGGATTGGCCGCATATTCAGCGTCTTTCATGTATGAGCGATATAAAATCCATTCAATAATTGCGTTAACGTAAATATCATCTAGTGCAATGACTTCGCCCGCTTCATTATCTGCCAAGCTAATAGCCGGCGGTGCTTTTGAATAAACAAGCGTTAGCTTTACGTCTGCTATAACGCCTGGGTAAACATAAAACGTCTTGGGGTTGCGCTCGTCATAGATATAAAGCTCAACTTCGCTTGACTCTTTGCCCGCATACCATGTGTCGTAGTTATCATCGAGCACTTGGCGATTGTATGGCCCGCGTATCGCTTTGCCTGATTCATTTCGCGTCACATCAATAAGCTTTAACGCATCAACCGGCAACAACTGCTTAGTGCCTTCTACACACGTAAAATCATCGGTATCTACGGTATAAGAGTCTGGTCGGCGCAATACAATTGCACGCTGCGCGTCATTAAGGTAATTAAGCAGTTCTTCTTTGGTCCATCGTGTAAAGTTTGGATCATTAAGTAGCTTATTAACGCGCATTAAGATTTCATTTGAGGAAACAATAGCCATTAGTAAAACACTCTTGGTTGTGAAGGTCTTTGCTCGTCCAGTGCGTTAACGGCAACTCGAAAAGCATCGCGGTAGCCATCTGTAAAACGGCGCTTGTAGTAGTCAGACTTTGCCAGATCAGTCCAATCGGTATTAGGCATCATTAATAAATTCGCTGCGGCTCCATCGGCAATCGTATCAGCCCAGCGGTTAACAATGGTGTTGTCCGCTTCAAAGTCATTGGGTAGTAGGAATTGCGGGGCGATATGGTAAAACACGCGCACCTTTGGCGTTGTGTTTATAACCGTAACAGTGCCATTGGGTGATACGGTGTAATCATCTGAGCTTTTAAGCTCGTATCCATTAGCATCTAAAACAAAATCAACGCTAACAAACACATGATCACTATCAATGTTAAGCGCCCCGTCCTGCCCCTGCTCAATTTCTTGAGTGCGAGCCAAAAAGCGAGATTCATAACAAAATTTTTGGTAGGCGCGACCTAGCTGGTCTTTCGCCATTTGATCAAGAACGCCCCCGCAGCGCTCACGAACTAACGGGATCAAGCTAGATAATTGCGCCATAATTATTCTTCGCCTTCGTCCGCTGCTTTAGCGCGCATTGCATCGCGTACTTTTAGCTGATAATCAGGCACCGGCTTTTTAGCACCTTCAATAACGAGATCATGCGCTACAACGAATGTATCAAGCTGTTTTGAACTGTACTTGCCTAAATCAATTTCTTCGCCGTCTACGGTTACAACAAGGCTTGCATCTAACTGTGCTTGCTTTTCAGCTTCTTCGCGCTCAAGACGCTCTTTTTCTGCTTGTTCCTCTAGGAATTTTTGGCGCTCAATGTGGCCCTTGGCTTCTTTTTCAGCCACCCATACCTCACCAAAATCTAAAAAGCGTTGTGCAAGCTCTGCCGGTACAGGTGTTGGCACGCCCTGCTTAAAAATGGTGCGTGTGCTACATATGGTATCTTTTTTAAAAGGTTTCTTACCGATGTAAACGATATTAGTTGTATTGCTCATGGATTTTCCCCAATAAAAAGCCCCGCAATAGCAGGGCTTGATTTAAACGTGTATCGAAAAGGCTTAGTAACCTGTGTATCGGTACTCTAATTGAAGTACAACTTCGCCGGTAGCAGAAGAAGAACCCGTATTTTTAACAACTAAATCGCTTGGGCCTTCATCACCAATGTAAGCCGGCTTAATGAATGCGCCACCATTGCCCGCCGATTCAGTGTCAAACTCAACTAAGTCGGTGGTATCGCCTTCATGGCTTACAACTTGAGCAGTTAGCTTAGTGCCAGTGCCTAGCGCTTCATTCACAATGCGAACGCCTGTGATTTGCGTGCCAATAGGTAAAGACTCAGTGACAACTTTTGTCGCCTCAGTAGCTAAAGCAGCAAGCGAAATTGTTACCAGGTGAAGCGATAGATTACCGGCGGCACCTTTATAAAATGTTTCTTTCATAATTTTATCCAATTACTAAAAGTTAAAATAAAAAAGCCGGATTGCTCCGGCTAAAAGGGGCTTACTGTAGAGATACCGCAGTATCAAGGACCATTGTGCCGTAATCGTTTACGCGGCCTGTCTTATCAGAGAAGCGTACTTTTTTACAGCCATTCATCCACACGATAGCGGTTTCGTTTGCGTTGCCGTGGTCGGTTTTCTCTGTAGTCATAGAGAAGTGCGAGCCTGAATCAGACTTACCGTAAGCATTCGCAAGCGCTTGACCACCAAGTAAGATAGCGCGGTCAATGGTTGTACCGGCTGTTACTTGCTTGGTTGTTGCTTTCTTATCGTTGTTAGATACTGTTACCGTATCGCCCGCAAAGAAACGAACTGGCTTGCGGTATTGACGCACAAGAATATTGCGCCACATGATCACATCACCTTTGAATACAGGGTGGTTGAAACCTTGCCCGCGTTTAATTGCGCGAGATTGAAGCTCTTGTAACTTTTTATCAGTCGCAGAAGCCCAAAGGTCACGCCATTGGCGCGGGGTCACGAATAATAAGAAGAAAGGCGACTCGTTCGCCATTTGGTCAGCTTCAAAGCTAATGTGCTTCATTGGGTTGGCTTGTTCTTCCAAAATAAGCGCTAAGTCGTCCAGCTTTTCTAGCGTCATAATATCCGCAGCATCAATCGCTTCAAAGCTAGTCGCATCACCACCAAACTGGTGACGGTCATACGTTGGTGCCAGAACATCATTGACCATGATTTCTTTAAATTCGCTATGATCTTCGGTTGGAATGATGAAATCGCTTGGCGCATATGAACCACGCGCACCGGCAAGGTGGTACATGGCCACTTCATCTTTTAAGTCGTTGTAGTAGTTACCTAGCAACGTTTTAGCAGTGCTAAGCAAATCATGTTTAGTACGCTTTTGCGACATTTTACCGCCGCTATCAACCATCTTACGGCCTTGGTCAATGCGTAACTCAAACACTGTTTTGCTCAAGCTTTCGCCTCGGCCTTCCAGTTTCTTATCACCCATTGTTGGTAAGCCGTTAAGGTTGTGGAATAAATCCATTTCAACCGTGTCGCCGGCTTGGCTTTGCAAGTCGTTGATCATAACCACCGGCGCGCCCTTTTCAGTTTGCTTTTTGCCGTGTGCTTTGTCTGCTTTAGCCGCTTTTGGTGCGGCACCTGTTAGCATGTTCACGAACGTATTTTGACGGCGTGTATGTGTAAACAGGGCAGCGCCAAACATTTTGGCCGCTTGTGCTTTTGTAATTGTGCTCATTTTAATTTCCTAGAGAAAATCTGACGCGCTCTCAAGCATTGCTTCTATTTGCTGCTCCGTCATACCTTCCATTTCGGCTGCGATAGTCGCTGCGTCTTTTTCAAGTAAGCCGGCACTAGCATTTAAATCACTTGCCTGTGTGCCTATGTCAGTAGGTGTATTTGGGATTGGTGCAGAGTCGGTGTTGCTTGGCTTAGGCTTGTGCTGTTCGCCAAATGCGCTTTGTACGCGCTTTTCAACTTCTTTAAATCGCTCTGCGACTGTTTTGTTTGCAAACGATGGGTCTTTAGCGAGCTTGTCATCAATAACCTTTGCCATATCCCACTTATCAACGTCATTTTGCATCCACTGCTTTAAGTGCTGTGATTGCGCAAACGCTTCTTGCACTTCATTTTGTGAAGGTGCTTGTGGTGTTTCTGGCGCCGGCTGGTTCTTTGAACCGTATTGCTGAATTTGGCTAGCTAACTCACTAACTAATTCGCCAAGCTCCGGGTATTCATCTTTAATACGCTCCATTAGCTCAGGATCTTTAAGCATTTCACCTGGCAGTTTGCGTGGGTCCATACCAGCCTCTTTTAACTGGCTGCTGTGTAACTCGGCTACACGTTTGGTTTCCTCAAACTGACTTTCAAGCTCTGCTTTTTCTTGGGCGATACGTTGTTTTTCGGCTTCGGCTGCTGCTGCGCGTTCACGCGCTTGTGCTAGCACTTCATACGGCAAACTGTGTTGACCGTTTTTACTGCTAACGTCCGTTGCTTCAACGTAATACTTGCCGTCAATTTCAACAAAACCTTCTGGTGCTTCACCCTCTTTGGTTGACGACTCCCCTTCTACGTCTGTTTTAGCTGGTGCTTCGCTTACTTCCTGCTTTGGCTCTGGCTCGGCTGTTGGTGCTTCTTGTTTGGTTTCTACTACAGGCTCTTTTTCGCCATCTTCGCCACCAAATAGTGTTTCACCATCAATATCTAGGCCTGCTAATGCCGCCTCGATTTCTTCATCAGTGCCAGTTGCTAATATCTCGTCTAATTCATCCACTTTATTACCCCATCGACCATTTAACGTATGGTTACGAAAATTAAAATTTAGGCGTATCGCTGCCCTTGCGAGTTTTGTGCATCGCACAAAAAAGCCGCCTCTGATTGCTCAAAAGCGGCTTCGTTTCTGCGTAGTACGTAAATATCTTTATCTGTATGGTTTGCGGAGCTTTACATTGAAACCTCCCCAGCTAATTGCTGTTACTCGCCGGCCATTTTTTAAATAAGACGCAGGCCGTACCGCGTCATTTGATTTTTCTATCTTAGCCGGCTCAAACGCTGGCATTATGTATTTTAAAAACCAGTGCTTGAGTACGTTCATGCTTACCCCGCGTGAATGGCTTGTTTTACTATCGCGCTAAAAATATAGTCTTTAGCTTGCTGCTCTACTGGTAGGTGGTGAAAAGGCACCATGCAAGGATGCTCTTTTTTATCCGCGTCTTTCACCTTGCCGTACTTCCAGCCAGCAACGACTTTTTCGGCCATCCAGCTATCGTGCGAAGCACTTGCCGGTGCGTCAGGGTTTAATATATGGAACGCTACGCCTTTAATTGCTGAGTCAACTTGCCATTGTGGGGCATCTTCCCAAGCTGGCTGTTCTTCTCGAAGCGCTGCGCAATATGCGCGGTTAACTTCGTGGCACATTTTTGCAATAGCCTGTATTTGCTCCATGTGTTCATCTGGTATGTGGTCTAGGCTTTCTAATTGTTTACTCACTTTCAACCACCTCAATGCCAAGTACAGCTACCGTTGTTCCCTTAACCGTTGCCTTTATGCCTGGTGCGCTTGCGTTTGTTTCATAGCGCCAGCCCTTATGGTAAATAGCTAAGCCACCGTCATTAGAAGTCGGCTCGCCGTCCGTTTCATGGATAAACACATCAACTTCACTTTTGTTTTGTATTTTAAGCACTGTGCCTACTGGTAACTGCGGCAAATTGGGTTGCTCATTAAGTAAAGCTAAAACATCATTTGTTGTTTTAGGCTGGATTGTAATGTTTGGTCTAAACGGCATTTTGCTCGTCCTCTACTGGTGTGAAGTGCGCAACAATTTTACGCGCTTGGTTAATATCGCAAATAAATGGCCCGATTTCGCCCGCGTTGATTGCTTCAATTGTTTTCTCTGTAGATAGCTCTTTAAATTCGGCGGTTGAATATTCAGTTTTAAGCTTTGGTAAGTCTTGGTTAGTGAAAACTAATAAGCGGTAATTGTTAATTAAAGGCGCATCAGGCCAACGAGTAGACAGTGAACGCTCCCAGCCCGCAGCGGTTACAAAAGCGTAAAGTTGATATAGATTCATAGCTTTGCCTTGTTTTTCCATACTGCGTCTGTGTAGTTGGGCATAAATGCTGATACATTGCCGACAGTTGGTAACTGTGTAGCTCCTTGCTCTTTGTTTGTTAGCGGGATTGAATTGGTCAATACACCATCTATTTCAATCTCGAAATTGTATAGAGCACCTTCAAAACTAGGTATGGATGTATTATTACCCCATTGTGCCCCTATGGAGTCCAAATAGACCTCTTGATCACTCCAAGAATTACTCATGTAGACCTCACCATCTACCAACAATGATGCATCGACCCCATTAACTCTTTGAAAGGTAACCTTGTGCGGGTTACCATCAGCTAAGGATTGTAATTTTTCAGATGATAAGTTTCCTATATTTGAAGCGTTAAAATAAACATTTCCAGTTGACCCTGAAATCATAAACCTACCCCTATCAGAATCTTTTGAGGCAGCAAAATAAAATCCGTCTCTTGAAAAAATACCGGCACCAGAAACCTTAAAATCACTGCCAAACGGTATTGTTACCGGCGAAGAAAGATTCCATTGCTGGCTAAATCCATCAAGCTCAGCAACCCACTCAATAGCAAGCGCAAGCTTACTTTTAACAAACCCAGCTTGTTCTAATATTGGTGAAATTAAACCACTCATAATTAAACCTGTATCGCGTCTAGTTGCTGTTGAATGTTGGCTTGTACGTTAGATTTCATTGCGGCTACTTCCGCGTTGCTTCTGCGTACTTCACTTAAAATCTTTTCAGTTTCAGCTATTACTTTGTCATCTTTCACTTCTTCTGTTTCGGTTTTCTTCTGTAGCTCAAGAATTTTAGCTTTTAGCTGCTCTCGTTCTAGCATGAGCTTTTCAAGCTTTCCTTGGATCTCTTGCATTTGCATTTGCTCCATTGCCTGTGCTTTTTCAGCTTGGGCTTGTGCTTGTGCAAGTTCTTCTTCGCTCATATCTTCTTTTGGCTTTGGAATGTTTAAAGCCTGGCGAAGTGTTGCTAAAAATTCCTCTTTGTTTGGCAGGTCCATTAATTCAACAAACATAGGCATGGTTGCCGCTTGTGCTTCTGGCGGTATTTGCGCCATAACGTTGCTTAGCAGTGTTGCTTGCTGCTGGCGATACGTTGGCGTAGCTTTAACCGGCGCGAGTGCTAAATGGCCCTTCCATCGCGCTACATCGTTTGTGCGTTTGCCTTCTTCGTTAGGCTGATTAAGCACAATCGCCTTACGCTTGGCCTTGTCATCACGATTAACGGTTATCTGTATGTTATTTTGCGGCTTCAAATCCTCAATGATATAAGCAAGCAATAAATCACCTACGCGATTGCGCGAAAAGTGAAAGTTATCGTTTAGCTCAGCAAGTGTTGTAGTGCCTTGTTCAACCAAGTTAGAAATAGCAACACCACTTGTCGCATTGCTGTCTTGGCCTAACATCGAGTTATAAACGCCGGCAGTATCCTGAATTAACTTCATATCGTTTTGCATGAGGTTAAATTGCTGTGCTGCGATACCTACATCATTTTGAATGCTTAGCGCATCAGCGGCTTTTAACTTGCTTTTACGATCAGGATTTAGCGGTATATAACCGTCCGGCTTTTCGACTTCTTCTTTTAATCTGTCATCGCTTAACTGCGTAGCATCTTCATCAGCCACAATACGGCGTGCTTGTAGTAAGTAGTTAAGGCGGATCACGCGGGCATTAATACCATCTTGTGCGGGTATCATTCGACTAACAAGGCCGTAAGGCTCGCCGCTTGCGTCTTTTTGGTAACCAATGAATGGTATCAAGTTATACATGCCGTTAGGCGCTTCACTGGCTCTATCTATAATGCGGTGAGGACCAACAAACCACGCTTCACGCACATTAGGGAATGAGGCGTATTCAAGCTTAACCTTGCCTGTTTGTACTGCTGCGCGGTGTAAATCGTTGTTTTTATCGTATTCGATTACACGGCCATCACTCATCTTGATAACGTGTGCGCGTTTCCATACTTTGTAGTAAACAACTTGAAGTAAAACACGGTTGCGCGTTTGGTCTAGCCATTCGCTCATGCCACGGTTCCAACTTTGACTATCATGCCAGGCTGAGTGCAAGGCGTGATCATCAACACCTTCTTTATCAACCGTGTTGTAAAAATCTTCCCACAAGTTAACCGAGTTTTTTAAAACCTCTTTGTGCTCAGGAAACGTAGCTAACGCTTCGTCTAAATCCATCCACTTTTTGCGCAGCATCCAACGTGCATCGCTTCTATCTGCTTCTTGAGCGTTCCAATCCCACCACACTTCGCGGCGGTGAATATACTTAACACGATATGGCGCAGCGAATGGAATAGGGTTTTTAGTAACTTCAACCCAGCCTATGCCGCTTTTTAATTGGCTTGCATACGCATCCGAGCACGCACGATCAGCATGTGATAAACGCCATGCGTCCTTAAACTTTTCGTTTAAGCCTTTTGCTAATTCTTCGCCGTTATCATCATCGGCCACGATCATTAAGTCAGAGCGCGAGCGCGCTTCTAAACCAAGTACGCCATCAATAGTGGGGCCAATCATGTTGTGTACTATTTCAGGTTGCCCACGGCGTTTAAGTATTGCGCGTATTTCTTCCGCTAACTGGTCGCCATCGTAATAAGCACAGGCTTTTGTTGCTGGCGTGCGCCAATCTGGTTGGCTATCAATGTCACCAAGTAGCGTTAACAGCTTGTCTAGCGTAAAGCCGTCTTTATTTGATTTTACGTGATCAGCCATTTGTTATCTTGCCATCCAATGATTAGGGTTGTGTGGTGCGGGTGTATTATCTTTTATTAGTCGTTTAGGCATTCTTACTCGCATTTCTTGTGCAATCATGTAACTCATTACCTGATCATCAAACCCGCCAGGCTGTGCGCCCATGCGGCCTTTTTTGTCGTAAACAAATGTGCTTAGCTCGCTAGAAGTACCGCGCCAAACAATGCCGTCAGCATCATTCGTTAGTAGTGCGTCTAGTCCACTGGTAAGAATTGGTTTTGATTGTGCGCTTGTGTGCCAGCCTACCTTGCGTGTTTCTTCGTCCGTATCTTCGCGATCAATGTGTTCTTCCGTGTAAATCCGGCTCGTTGGGTAAATCTCAACAAGCTCTTGAAGTGTCGCATGACCGTGATTGTTTCGCTCAACGCCAATATAGGCCTTGTTATACATAAGTCCGATATGTTTGTTTATGTGTGCAAACCGCTTAGGGTCTATATGACCGAACCAATGTGCTACCTGTCGCCCATCCGATTTGGCAACAACGTCTAATGAGCTGCGATCGCCATGTTCAAGTCCTTCTGCAACATCGCTACCGATCGCATAATCTTCGTTTTCGTCTGGTAACTCCCAAATAAGCAGATAGCCTAGCGTTGATTGGGCCAGCTTATCGCTACCTTTGGCGTTTAAATCAACCTTGCCGTTCATTTTCTTCATGTTGCCGGTGTATGGCTCAAGATCATAAACGAGCAAAGGCTTAACGCAGCGCCCTTCGACACGCATCAAATCATCGCTATCAAATACTTTGCGGCCTGATGTTAAAAAAGCTTCCATCGGTGTAGATGGATATTCCTGCTTCATCTTGCCTTTTTGGTTGCGCTCCTTGCCTATATACCAGCTTATTTGCTCGTCTGTGAGCTTTACGCCGTTAGCTGCTTCAACTGCTTTGAAGTATTTGGCCTTTTCCTTTGAAAGTTTTAAACCACCTGTCGGCACTGGTGCCACATACTTAGGATCATCAAACCATGGATAAAAGTGGAATTTAAAATCTTGCTGGCCTAGCGCAATGCCTGATGCTGATAAATCCATGGCATCGACTGACATATCAAAGAAATTGCCGCTTGCGCCTTCTGCTGTTGACTCTATAAAAATATAAGAGCCTTCATGTACCGCATTCAGTGAGCCAGATTGAACCTCGTCTGCTCGTAATGGATAGTTAGCGCATATCTTGCCGTATTCTGATACGTGTAATACTTGAAGTGTTCCCGAACGAAACGAAACAGCAACACGTATCCATGAGTCATTATTAAACTTTATGCCGGTGCCAGTTTTGCTTTTAACTGAGCGCTTGCCCGTTTTAAGCCAACTTGGTAGCCGCTCGTAGGGATAAAGTATCTTCGATGAAAATATGGCGCTGGCTTCTTCTTTACCCTGGGCGATTACCCCGCACTGCCTGTTATCGTTAAACATGGCATGGTCTAGGATAAAAACCTGTATTGCTGTACTAAAGCCAAGCTGGCGCGCTTTTAAGATGATGTTTAAAAACCACATCGTTACAAAAAGCATGGTTTGAGCTATACGACAACGAAACAACACTTCACGGCCTTTCTCGTCCGCTATGATGTATAAGTTGTTTAAACGCCACCACCAACAATCAAGATAGGGCTCGCATCGCTCTAACAGCTCTACTTCATCTAAATTAAAGCGTTCTTCTTCTGTGAGCCATGTGCTCTTAGGGTATTTAGCTGGCTTTGGTTGCATTACTGACTAACCACCGTATCTAAACCGCCTGTGCGCTTATCAATGAAATCATCAAGCTTACTAGTGCCGCCGGCCTCTTTACGTGCTTTGGCTGCTTCATGCTCTGCAATTTCCGCCTGATGCTTACCGCGTTTGGTCGCGTTGATCAGGGATTGTGTTTGTTGCTTAATACGTGTCGTTTCAGCAATAAGCTTGCCGCGTGCTAATGTGTCTGTTTCAAGGCTTGATAGCGTTTTAGTTATCGACTCAGCACGTATGACATTTCTATCAAGTGACATTTCAGCTTTAAATAACGACTCGTAAAGCATCACTTTCGATTCGTTTGTCGTGCCCGCATCATCTAATAGCTTTTGGATACCCTCAATCGAGTCCATAACCATGTGAATGCGAGCGCGACATAAATCAAGTTCATCTTCTAGCGTTGTTGCTTCTACTAACTGATTAATGCCTTGCTTAAAATACTTTGTATAGCCACCGTGTTTAAAGTTCGGCGCTCTTTTTAGCTTTTGCCCTTCGTCTTTAACTACTTTGCGCGGTGCTTTTCTTGATGTTTTTATGTGCTTACGCGCTGTGCTGTAGCTTAAACCGTGGCTGTCGCAAAATTCTTTAAGTGATACGCCTGTTTCTGCGTGCTGCTTTTGAAATAGCTCGTTTAAATCGGTCCACTTTGACACTACTTGTCACCGTTGCCGCCCTTCAAGCCAATGCGACTTTGAAAATATCGCTCTAGCAAAAAGATAGACCTACCGCCCATATGCCCCGATATGCCAGCCGTTGCTGCTGTTATGGTTACCGACATACCCATTTCTTGACAAATAAGCACTGTGATAATTCCAGCAAAGCCGCTAATCGCCCACTCACCAATAAGCTCAACAACGCTAAACGGTGTCTTTTCGCTTTTTCTGCGGTTGATATAGTTCACGGTTCCACCCCATATAGCGAGCAAGATAAACCACACATAACCAAGTCCTAGATCAATGAGGTGTTTTAGGATTGGTCCTGATTCTGGTGGCATTACGCTTTTCCTAATTTTGTTTTAATGATCCGCTCAATAAGCGGTGTAACGTTTTTCATTGCTCTTTCGCCAAATAGAAAGGCAAGCACTAAAAAGTTAATAATCCACAAGGCGCTTTCTTGTGTGTCCGTCAAACCAACCCAAGCGCCGCTGAATACTTTAAAATCAATATACAGAGTCGAATAGCCCCACACCGGACGCTGACAACCCCGTAAAAACAGCATTATTGGACCAAGCAAAGGAATAGACTTTAAATCTTTAGCCGTACCTTCAAGCTCAGCAATGCGTCTATTAAACTCAGCTTGCGCTTCATTGTTTAGTTCTTGCATCTGTAATGCTTGCTGATCTGTGGCCGTTTGAATGCGAAAAGAAAGTTCGGCCTTCTCTTGCTCGCTCATGCTTGGCGGGAAATAATCTTTAACGGCTTCTACAACTGTCGAACCAAAGCCACCGCTTACAAAGTCTATTGCTTTAGTGAAAAAGTTATCGCTCATGCGTTTACTATCTCCAAAGTTGCCGGCTTACCGTCAAGCAAAGTCATTAACAAGTTAAAAGCGCCGCCACTATTCAAAACAGCCCACTCACCGCTAACAACACCAAGCGATTTACCTGGTGCAATACAACCGGCTAACTCCGTTGCTTTGTTTGCGATGTGTATAAGAATGTGCGTTCGTTGTGATGGTCCATAGATGGTTACGCCTAAACTTTGTTGCTGTAGCGCGTAGCACGTTCCATGGTTAGGACTTTCGTGGGGCTCTAGGTCGTAGATTCCACAAGGCACACACGAAATAGAAGGTTTGTTGTTATTCCACTCGCGCTCTACTGTAAAACAAACAAACTCGCCTTTTTCATCATACAACTCACCAAAAGTACCAAATGCACCAATAGGAGTTGGAAAACGCTTAAGTACAAGTTTCATAGTTAACCTTTTGTTTCACGCATAAAAAAGCCCGGCTGTTAAACCGGGCAAAGCAAGTAGCATAGAGCAAAAAAAATCCGCTCAGTCGTAAAACTAAGCGGATTTCTTCAACATGTGAAAAGATATATCAATCTTGGGGGGTTTGCAAGTTCTATCAATCTTGCTCTGACTCTTTAAAAAACGGCTTCAAATATTTCATGGTTTCACTCTTTATGTGGTCTGCATCTTCTCGACCCACGAGCCCTATAGATTGAAGAGCAGTCAAGACCATCAGTATATCTAGCATGAAAAAATGCATATTGAATATATCATCAGCATCTGAGTTTGCCCTAACAAAAATACCTATAGCGAGCAAGCTTTCTATCGAGCCTTTTAATGTAAACTCAATATCTCTCTCACTCATATCCAGCTTTAAATTTTTTAAAATGCGTGTATTTATTGGAGGATTACAACAGTCAAATGCCCGTTCTTTTGACTCTAATGTCAAGTTACCCATTTCTGTAGGGGTGTTCTCTGGAAACGTTTTTCTATAAAGCCGCGCATAATTAATGACCACTCTTTCTTTATCAGTGCTTTTAATCATCCTAAATACACCTTTAGACGATTTAATTATTTGGTTCAAATGCTCTTGAAACTGCTTAGTATGCTCCATGTAAAGCATAAAGCTTTCTTTCTTTAATGATATATTTAGCTGTGATTCGTATCTTTCTGCCTGTTTTCGAGCAAGTAAAAGCTGCTCATTTGACAGTTCCTGCTGAGCACGTGCCAATCTTAATTGCTCACTTATTTGTAGGCTTCTTGTATATAGCCCTATCAACGTAGTTGTAGTTACCATAAAAAGAAATGAACCAAATGGCACTGAGAAAGTTTTATCAATTTCTTTCCAATTACTTGGATTAGTAATATCAAAGCTTATGTATTTACCAACACTAATCAGTTGGATAAATAATAAAGAAATGGGCACAATCCACGTAAGATGAAACGAAACGGTAAACGCACAATCCCATTTTGAAGTTGGTAGTTGTTTTATCTTTTCCATATAACTCTACAATTTATCCTTAATATTTCGGCGGAACATGCGAACAGACCGGCTTACCACTCCCTCTAAAGTGAACTCGTCACCATCTTTGAGCTTGTAAGGTTCGTATTCGTCACTCGCAGACAATAATTGATTGTTTTTAAGGTCAGCAATTTTACAAACAAACTGACCGTTTAATACTGCCACAATTACATCGCCTGGCTTTACGTTTAAGCTCCTATCAATCAAAAGCACATCACCATCAAATATGCCAACGCCCTCCATTGAGCGCCCGCTAGCAACGCCATAAAACGTAGCGTCTTTATTCTTTTCAAGCAAACCAGTTAATCCATCTGGCAACTGTGCGTAATCGCTGGCTTTGTTAACGTTACTTTCCATCATTATTGCAACTCACCTCCATAAGCTTTTTAAGTGCCTTTTGCTTAAATGGTATTAAGAAAAATTAAACCTCATTTGTTCCTATTTAAAAGTATAAGGTGACGTTAAGCAATATAAAAAGGAACATTTAGTCGATAAACAGGACAAATCGTTATATTCCCCCTTCAATTGTTCCGTTTAAAGCGAACATCAATTAAATATCAATAACTTAAATTTTCAATTGTTCCGCTATTTGTTCCGCTTTGTTCCGCTAAAGCTTTGCTTTAGGCAATAAAAAACGCCCTTAAATTAATTAAGAGCGCTGTTTTGTTCCGATGTTGTTCCGTTTTGTTCTTTAATGTTCCGTTAGGTACTTGTCTATGAGTATTGGATACTTAATCATTATCGCTGTTAGTATCTTGTTTGGCTTTATTAGCATGGGGTTTCCCTGTATATAAATTATTGTAAGAGTCTACTAGGTCGGTTATTTTTGCCCTTAACAATTCTGCGTCCTTTCTACCCTCAATAAGCGAAGTCATTAAGTAGCAATTAACCTCTGTAAAAGCCCCCTTGCGTATACTTTCTCTTGAGCCCATATAAGACTCGCAAAACCTATCAAAAACGGCTGTAATCTCATTTAAAGCGCTTTCTGCGTTATGTTTCTTTAGTATTTCAATGATACCGTACTCATCGACAGGGGCTTGGCTTTGTTCTGTCTGCTCTGCCACAAACTCATCAAAGCTTTTAAAGCCTTCGTCAAGCTCCCAACTCATCCCATACCCGTTTGCATTAACAACCTTTTTAAATAGCAGCTCTACATCGTATAACTCAGAGCGCTTAGCCTCACGGCCTAGCATACCAATTGGCTCTAGCTCTTTTGGGTCTTGCCAAACCACCTTATAAAAGTCTCCCATCCAATCTCTAGGGTGCGGTAATTCTTCTTTTATTTTTTCTATTTGCTCTTTGCTAGGCTTTTTCATGCTATCGGCCTCTCATAATATTTCCGTTCTTTGTAGTAGCATCACCCTGGACACTTCCACACATCACATTGCCGTTTTTAGTTTCTACATCGCCGCTTACATCGCCGCACGTAATATTTCCATTCTTAGTGGTTGCTGCGCCGGCTGTTCCGTTTACTGTTATATCAGCATCTTCGGTCATTATGTTTTCAACATTACCTTCAATGACAATGTTTACTGTTTTTTCTTCAATGGTGTCTAGGTCTTTTATATCCACGCCACCAATAGTAATTTTGTTATTGCTTATACACACACTGCCACGGCCTGAGTGTGTAATTGTTTTGCCGTTTATTGTTATCTTATTCATGCTTATCTCGCTCTTGCTTTAAATATACTTATCTGTGCGCGTTGTTTATATCCATACTTTCTACAACCCACGTATCAATACCGAATATACTGCGCTTAACAAACGTTACAGTGCTTTGCTCTAAGTAAGTGGTTTTGCCCTTATCGCTTGCTGTTGGCTCAAGCACGTTATGAAGCATTATTTGAATGCTGTTATATCTAAACGTTTCGGGGTCTGGTAGTCGTGTGGTTGCGTTTGCAAGTTCGGCGGCTGTTATCATGCTACGTCACCCATTTTTACGTGTATATTTTTAAATATATCGCGCTCCCACTCAGCTATAAGCCTCAACAACTCCTTTGTTACTTCATCGTGTGCGCTGGTATAGCTTTTATGTCCGATACCGATAATTTTACATCGACTGCGGTTTGATATTGGCTTGCGTCCTCGTCCGTGACACTTAACGCATGTATCAGCTTCTAGGTTAGTAGCCTTTTGCCCCGGTGCTAAACCACTACCATCACATTCACCACACACCGGCTGAACAAACTCATGTACTGCTGCCATCACCAAGCCGTTTAATGTATCTGGCTTTATTTTGTATTGGCGTATTTTTACAAACAGCGTTGCGTGCATAGTTAGCGAGCGTACAACACGATTAAGCCTTGTCTCCTCACCCACATAGCGAAAGTAAGCCCAATTGGTTTGGCACTGCGGTAAACCTGCCAAAGCATGTGCCGCCGTCCGCCAATCAATAACGTCTTGCCCACTGCCACCAAACGTACCAGTGAGATTTAGCGTTTTAGTTGTAAGCTTTGCAAGTAGCTTAATTGGTTGCATATTATCTCACTCCCATACGTTTAAATATAGCGGTAACTTCTCTGTGAGCCTCAAAATCAGCGGGCTTAGCAAGTAAACCTTCTAGTGCTAAACACGGCCAAGATAAATCAAAAGTTTCAATTAAACCTTGTTTAAGCATCCAGCCATAAATGTGTTGCTCTTGAGTCATTCTTAGCTTTAGTGGCTTATCATTCACGGCTCTATTTCCTCTACAGTTAGAGTAACCTTGCCACCCTTGATGATGCCGCAATGAATCATGCGGTAATCTTTGATTTGTGTATCATCTTCATAAACGCCGGCTTTCTGTAGCGAATCGAATAGAGACTTACACAAGTTATCAATATCGCGCCTGCGGTTATCCGGCACGTACACGTTTACAACCAGCTTTAAATCACCTTTAAGCTTTTTATTAGCCTTTTGCTCGCGCACCAACCAAAATACATGCTCAGAAAACGCCTTCCCTTGGTCGCTTACACGTGTAACTACTCGGCTTTTACTGCCGGTTACTCGCTTTACAGATGATTTCCAATAGTGGTTAACTGTTGGTGGGTATGGCAAAGTTAAATTAATCATTTCACCACCTGTATCAATTCTTGCTCGAGTAAAAGCTTTTGCGTTCTAACCATGCCCTCATAGGCGTAAACTAGTAACTCGTTTGCACTTCCCATTCGTACACGCCTATCAATTACATCGTGACACGCTGAACATGCGTAAGTTGCGTGAATATCATCACACTTCTGGCCCATACCTGAACCCTTACCAACATGCGCTAAAACAGTGGTTTCAGGATTGCGGTTGCATACGCCAGGCATACGCACTTGGCATTGCTGGCCGCGTGCGCTATTTCTTATTTTTTTACTAATGAGCGACATTGTTTGACTCTCCATACATAGCCAAGTGATAAAGATCGTCCGGCTGTGGCAGTAAAAGCTCTAAATACTCAGCACAGTATTGCTCTAGCCAATTTAGATACTCGCAAAACTCTTTTGTGTTTAGCTTGCGGGTCCGCTTGCGCACGATTATTGGTTCCTCGTTGCCAGCTTGAATAACCTTCACCCCAAACTTCCTTCGCACAAATACTTCGTGTACGTCCTCTGAGCTATTTTCTTGCCCGTAGTGCTCGCGAAAATAATCAGCAATCATCTGGTTCCACAGCCAAAGCAAACGGTTTTGAGCTAAAGAGCGCTTAGCTTTGTGCTCTTTAAACTCGACAACAACATTTTTGCCTTGCTTTAAAAGCGCCCTTACCGCTTGCCCAATTTGGGGCATGTAGTATTGGGCGTTAGTAGTGGTTACTACTTTCTTTGCCATTACGCGGCCTTATCTGCTTTTTTAGCTGGCTCGGCCTTTGCCTCTTGGGCTGCTACCGCTTCTTTTTGTGCTTGTACTAAAATGTGAGCACCGATTGATATAAGCGCATCACGCACTTGGCGATCTAAGCAATTTTTTTCAGCTAATACAGCGGCGGACTTGGTTAAGTTGGCAAATGCTGCGTCATGGTTTACCGCTGCGCCGTCCTGAATCGCCTTTGATGCCTGCGCCTTTGAATTTGAGATAAAGCCATCACAAAAAACTTCGCCGGCTGGTGATAACTGAGTGAGTGTGCTTTTTTTGGTAGTCATAATTAGCTCCTAAGCTGTTTTTCTTGCGTTTTGATATGTTTTTTCTAGCTGCTCATTAAGCGAGTAACCTTGATTTACCGGCACCTTCTTTGATGTAAAGTTGCCAGGGCTTGCTTTAACGTCTTGCATACGATTAGCCGCTTGCCTGTTTTTACTATGCGCCTTATTACGGTTTGCATGTTTGTTTTTAGCTGCCTCTTTTTGGTCCTTGATATACTGCGGTACGCTATCAATGCCATGCTCTTTGGCCGCTCTTGCCATAGCCCGATTAGCTTCTGCTGTTGCAAAGCCCATTTGCTTGGGTGTCGGCGTTTTAATTCCTTTCAGCGCTGCGGCTTTTGCTGCTTTTGCTGCGACTAACGCGTTTTGGTAATCACCCCCTAAAATTTCTTTTAGTGCGCGAATAAACTCTTTTTGATCTTGCTCGTATGATTTAGCCATGGCTTAACCTACGTACTTCAAGTAAGCCGGCGGCTCGTTAAACTCGATTTTGAGCGGTATAGGTTCTAGCTCGCCCTTGCCGTATTTATCAGCAAGATTTGTGTAGCGGTCTTTTGCCATTTTTTGCCATGCGTTATCCGCCAGTGTTGCGCGTGCTGCGGCTATTTGCTGGTTTAGCCAATAAACCAAGGGCTCAGACCATTCTTTATCTTTGCCGTAGTTTTTAATGCGCTGCTCGCTGATTTCACTCATACACTGCTCAAGCGTTGGCATACCGCGTGCCTGCAGGCATAAAATTTTGAACTCAATTGGATTAGGCGCGTGTCGTTCGGAGGCTGATCGTATGCGTGCTGCTTCAAGTGCCATGCGAACATGCTTTGCAATAATCCCCATTCCGTAAAGCTGACTTGCATACTCGTTAGCAAATAACGTTAAGTTACCGCGCCAATTAAAATCGCTGTTTGGGTAGTAAGCTTTAAGCGCTGGCAATACTTCGCCGCCAATGATTTTTACAAGCACGCTATTTGCTTGTGGCTTGCTGTCTTGGTGAAGTGTTGATAATTGATTATTCATTACAACACCTCGTCATCGTGTGGGGTTGGAATATGCGCAAGTGAGTCTTGCAAGTAAGCAAGCTGATCGCCTACGTTGTTTGATTGGCGTTGCGCCATACTTGAATACTGGCTTTGGTTTGCGTTAGCTATCCAAGAATATTTAAAGCCTTGCCAGTTCCGTGTTATGCACTCAGATAAACATTCATCAACGCTCAAGCCATTTTGAAAAGCGATTTGAAATTGCTTGCCGAAGTTGTTGATCACGGTTTGGCTAATGCTCGCTTTTTTTGCTTTACGCATAGCGACCCAATCATCAAATATTTGCTGGTTTGGCAATGCAGGCCATGTAGAAAAATCTAAAGTCTCAAGCAAACTTTTTTTGTTTATTTTTTTTGTTTTTTCTTTTGTAATAGTTTCTTTCTTTTGTGTTACCCGTTTTTGGGTAAGTTTTTCCCCGTTTTCGGGTAAGTCGTTACCCGTTTTTGGGTAAGTTTTTACCCGTTTTTGGGTAACTTTCTTTTTACCCGTTTTCGGGTAACTTTTACCCCAATCAGATACAATTGGGTTTATCCCAATATTGCGCCCCTCAAAAAATAAAACGCCCTTTTCGACAAGTGTATTTTTAATTTCACTAATGTGAGATTGCGATATACCCGTAAGCTCACTTAGCTGAACGTTGTTTATCCAATCAGTTCGCTTATGCCAACGGTACGTTTTACTCATTACAGCAAATACAATTTGATACTCGCGCGCACTTAGCTTTACCGGTGGGTTTGCAAGTGTGTCAGTTAGCTTTTGGGCTAGCCTGTCATAACCTTGCTCAATATCTGCTTTCACATAACCACCTGTGTCATGTTGATTAATTTCGCCCCCTCGTTTATCAGGGAACTTGTAAACTTCTGCTAAATTGTTCATAATTATCTCGCTAAATTGAAACCCGCTATCGTGCCGCCAAAGCTGATGCGGGTTTTGTTTTACCTGCGAGTTGCGTAGTTTCTGCTATGCAACTCGCGCATTTCTGCGCAACCAATACATAAATTGGTTTTTATCGCCTTCTTACGTGCTTCGTTAATTTCGTTGCCGCACTCAATGCAATCGTCTGTTGGTTCAACGTCTTGTTGCTTTAAGTTGGCAATTAAACGAGACTCGTTTTGCTCTATTTCTATTTGTGCACTATCTGCTGTATCCATAAACAAAACCTAAAATTAAAACTGATTAAAAAGCGCCCTTTTGTCTGCTAGCATGCAAGTGCGAATTACTAAACCAACAAACAAAAGGACAACAACATGAAATTCGATATTTCTTCTTTTAATAGAATTGCAAAGCCACTATTAAATAAACTTGCTGAGCAATTCCCTTTATCTCTTCATATCCACGCGCAACGTTATGAAGCGCCTGATTTCGACTATAAAAATGACATCTCATTGTTAGAGGGCGTCCTCTATTTCTTATTGGAAAATGGTTACGTTTCTCATGAAGGCAGCACTTATTCCAACGCCGACTATCACTTAACTGAAAAAGGCCTAACATTGCTTAATATCGACTTCGAAAAAGAGTTCAACAAAACCCCTTCCGTTTACGAGCAAGGTAAAGTGGGCTGCTAACTCACGACTGCTCTACTGGCTTACGAATCTTTTTCGTAGGCCTTCCACATCATTTGCAACATCAAGAACAAACCCATCGCGTGCGCTACCGTGAAGACCCAATAGATCAGCCTTTTGGCCTATCAGCTTGCTTAAACCTTTTGTCGCATCGTCATACTTGATATAGCTTTCTCTTTTTTGCTCAGCTGATAAGCAAATTTCATCATTAGCTTTACTTTTTTCACTCATCACGCCACCTTCAACGATGCTGACTTAGCTGCAACTGGTCCATTAGGATCAGGCCTAACCATCTGTTCAATTTCAGCGTTAAGCTGCAAAGCTGTGGAAATAATAGAAAGGGTATTTTTCTGTATTGCATTAAAATCTAATTGCGTGATCACGCCTTTTTGCCGTGCCAAACGAAAGGTTTTAGCAAAGTCGCCAATAGTTTCTTGCAGGTGCAAAACCTGATCTGCTAATTCATCGTCAGACAAGCCTACTTCTGGCAAATCAATAACAGTCTTGCCTTCGCTGTAAGCCCAGGCATTTAAAATTCGGCTATCCCCAGTGATATGCTGAATAGCAATGGCTTCTTGCAGTGTTAATACATGCGAATCAATATTCGTATTAAGCTTATTGCTGAGTGTGGTTGGTGACTTAGCCATAAGGCGCGCAATTTCAGATACATTAAAATCGGTCGCGATACTTGCCGCTGCTTCAAGTGGACAGCGAGCGCTTGGCTTTGCGTTTCTCGTACTCTTTTTAGATAAAAGCATTTATAGTTTCCTTACGCTGCTGATTCAGGTTGTTCATCTTCGTATAGAGACAGATCAACTTTTAATTGGCCGCCTGTAATAAGCTGGAGCTCACAAGCTCTGCCTTTTGGCAACCGGCCTGCTTCTACCCATGGGGTGATCGCGCCGCGAGTTAATTTTAAAGCTCTGGCTAGTGCCGCTTTAGTTTTGTAGTAATCAATAGCGTCTTGAGTTTTCATAAAGCGCTCCTTATGCTGTTTTTTGTATAATAGGTTATACAAAGAAATTGTTCAACACAAATAAACAAACTTTAAATACAATGTATAGATAACTAAACACTTTTGGATTGCTATGAGTTTCTCAGAAAGATTAATATCTCGAATGAACACCTTGGGAGTAAAAGGAAGTGAACTAGCCAGGCAGCTTGGTACTGGTAGAGCTTCTGTTAGTCATTGGCGAACTGGTCAAGTTGTTCCATCTAGTGAGAACCTATTAAAACTATCGAAAGCATTGAGATGCAATGCCAGGTGGCTTGCGTCCGGCGTTGGCACGCCAGAAGGGAATGTAGAATTAGAACTTGGGCCAGATCTAAGGGGTAAAGCTCCTTTAATTTCATGGGTGCAAGCAGGTAAATGGAAAGAAATAGATATGGAAAGCCTACGCCAAAGTGACACCGTATTTTACCAACACACGGCAAATGTGAGCGATGACTCGTTTGCGCTTCGTGTCAAAGGCGACAGCATGACAAGCTTTAACGGAGGGAAGTCTATACCAGAGGGTTCAGTTATTATCGTTGACCCCAACGTGCCAGCAGAGCATGGCAAGGTTGTTGTTGCGCGGCTAGAAGATAGCGATGAGGCAACATTAAAGCAGCTGGTTATTGATGGCGGAGCTAAATACTTAAAGCCTTTTAATAACAGCTATCCAACACTGCCGATAAATGGAAACTGCACGATTATTGGCGTTGTTAAACAGCTGATACAAGATTTTTAACTTTACTTACAAAAGGCTGTTAGTAATGAGTCAAAAAATGAGAAATATAGGGGTCGCAATCGCTATTTCATCCTTCATCGCAATAGTTTGTGTGCACACCTATTTAACACCAAAAAACGCAGATGAATGCATCCTAAGCAATATTGAAAATGCCAATTCAGATATGGCAGCTAAGGCCGTTGTTCACTCTTGCAATAATTTATACAACAAATAATAAAAGCAGAGGTGTAGAGTGAATAAAAACATACTACCAGTTCTTATAATCTTGGTTATCACTGGTTGCGCTTCACCCAAAGCGATAGGCACGATTAAAGAAACCAGTGCAAAAAATGTAGAGCGTTGTGATTATATTGCCAATGTTAGCGGCACTTCGGGCTGGGGCGGGCTTGCCGCTTCGTCTGGGATAGAAAACGCCAAAGAACAGGCAAAACAACAAGCAATTAATTCAGGTGCTACACATATTGTATGGCTAAATATCAATGGCGGTTACTCCCCTAGCGTATCCGCAAACGCGTATAAGTGTGAAATAAATAAACCGTAGATAGCAGTACATAACAGCCCTCCGCGCCTATCAAGGCGCTTTTCCTTGCCTTTTTTGTATAATTTATTAAACAACAGTATTGACCACTTTGTATAAATGGTTATACTTATCGTCATTGTATAACGAATTAAACAAAAACGGTGTCTATATGAATAACAACTCTCAAACATTCCCAGCACTTTCGCTTGAGGCGAAAACGCTTATAGCGGCGCTTTCTGTAGAGTCATTTTGTTTTAGAAGTCGCTCACACGTAAACGTAGTTACATGTGCAACGGACCCGTCAATAAGCGTATTTGTTTACGTTGACGGTAAAGCAGAAAAATCATGCACCGTTCTTTTAACTGATCACGATGCGATAGAGCAGCTTAGCCAAGTCCTCAATGAAGTACGCCGCTTTAAACGCATTGGCACGTTCAACTTACCAACTCTACTAGCGAGCTAGACCAATGAGCAACACTAAAACAGCAGCAGAGATCCAACGCTTATTAGCCGATCCATTTGAAGCGCACGATGTTGAATGGCGTGTGCAGCAAAGTGGCGTATCTAGCAAGAGCAACCCATGGGTAATGGTTATTCCTTACATCACTAACCGCGCTATTCAGCAGCGTTTAGACGATGTAGTCGGCATTGATGGATGGAAAAACGAATTTAAAGAAGCCGCCGGCGGCAAGGGTTACTTGTGCGGTTTAAGCATTCGCTTTGGCGATAGCTGGGTAACTAAATGGGATGGTTCAGAGTATTCGCAAATTGAAGCGTTAAAAGGTGCTTTATCTGGCGCTATGAAGCGCACAGCGGTGCAATTTGGCATTGGTCGCTACCTTTACTCACTTGATACCGAATTTGCAACATGCGTACCGGTTGAAAACCGACTCAAAGCGAACGGTGAATTTATCAATATACCGATTAACAAGGGTAATAAAGGAGGCCCACGCATGAGCGCTGAATGGTTCCCGCCTACTCTACCCGATTGGGCTTTGCCTTATGCCAAGTTTGATAAATATTTAGACGCTATTGAACAGGCTACTAGCTTAGCCACCCTTCGCGAACAGTACGAGCAAGCTTACAAATTTGCCATGGCGGTTAACCGCATTGATATACGCGATAAAGCGATTGAAATAAAAGATCGTAAAAAAGCAGAGCTTGAAGCTAAAGAGCAAGAAAGCAGCTTGAACGCTAATAAAAAGTTTCACGTCTGGCTAAACACTAACATCAAAGACCGCATAACCACAGCGGAAAACGAATCAGTTTTAACAATGAACCATAAGCACTTATTGCAAGAGCTAAAGGGTCATTGCAGAGCAAACAAGGTAGATAGCAGTAACTTTGTGGCTCAAGTCAACCAAGCGCATACAGAGGCGCTAAACAACCTAAGAAACGGAGTATAACCATGACTATCAATAAAGTTGAAAAAGAAGTGAACGGCGAATTAGTTGAGTTAGTTGAATCAACTCAGATCTTACCGTTTGTTTTTTCTGAAAACGTAACAGAAACCACGCTTAAAGATTTACGTAAGCAGTACCCACGTAAATTAAAGCTTGATATGCGCAATGATGATGACTTTAAAGAAGCGCGCAAAATCAGAACTGAGCGCAACAAAATTACAACAGCGATAGACGATAAGCGCAAGGCTTATTGCGCCGAAGTTAAAGTTTATTCCGACAAGCTGATCGGTGACATTGATAAAATTTACAACCCTTACATTGAAGCGTTTGAAACAGAAGATAAGCGCCGCAAAGAAGAAGCCGCACGCAAAGCTAAAGAGCGTGAAGCATTTTTAAACAAGCAGCGCCAAGAAATAGCGCAAATGCACGACTTTACTGAGCAATGTAAAAATCAAAGCTCACAATTCATTGCTGACACAATCGAAGCTGTAGACCTGGTAGATACTGAATCGTTCGACAAAGAGCTTATTCACGAAGCTATCGACACTAAGAAAAATATCCTTGAAGCGCTTAACAATATGTATCAAGCGGCTAAAGCAGCCGAAGCAGTTGAAGCAGAGCGCGAGCAATTACGCATTCAGCAAGAAGCAATTGCACAACAAGAGCGATTACAAAAGCAAGCGCAAGAGATTGGCGAACGCATTAACAACCTCCGCAATGATCCAATGAATTACTTTGATAAGTCTAGCGCAGCGGTAGCCGAGCGCATTGAGAAGTTAGAGCAGTTCACGCCTACCGCAGATAAGTTCGGTGATCGCTTAGATGAAGTTATCCAAGTGTTAGCTCAAGTTATCCAGCAGCTAAAAATGATGCACCAACAAAAACTACAACTTGAGTCTGTAGCCGTTACTACAGATCCAGAGCCGCAAGTTCAAGTAAGCCAAGAGCCGGTTGAGCAAGGCCCAACGCTTGAGCAGCAAGAGCGTGACGCATTAGCAGAAGCCAACAAGCCAGTAAAAGATGAAGTCGAGCCTTTACTTGGTAATAACTTTAAATCGCCAGTATTTGAAAGCACTAGCGCGCCTACAGGTTACACGCCGCTGGATATATGGCCGAGCACTCAGGACCGCGCCGACAATGACGAGCTAGACCGTATTTGTGACCAGCTAGACGTAGCTGAAAGCTATATCGAAGTGTTAGAGCAGCGCCTAAATAAAGCGCTAGCAGCATAAGTTTCCAACTCCAACCGAGTGAGCGCCTACGGGCGCAAGCTCTTTACAGAGGTTTACATGACAAATTTACGAGTACCGCAGCTAAGAATGGTTGAACACTTACGCTGTGATGATCTTTGCTTCGGTTTGGCGGTGGTTAAGGCCACAAAGTTTAGAGGCGAGGAAGGCTGGACGTTACCGGGGTGTAAGTTCACTCGCAACCGTATTGAAGCGTTCAACGTTTGCAAAAAAATGCACGCAATTATCGAAACAAATGGCGGATTACCAAAGCCACCAAAGCGCAATCAGGCAGCATAAAGGACAGAAAAATGACAGATAAAAAAGAAAATACATTCGAGCCAACAATCGACCCAAGCAGCACTACAGTTCAGGAAATGTTTGGCCGCATTCTAAATGAAAAAATCCAAGCTGGCGCGCTTGAAATAGCAATTAGCAAAAAGGTCGATTCGCTTATCGAAGATACTGCAGACAATGTTTTTCGTAGCTACAGCGATTTAGGTAAGGCGCTAAAAGAAAAAATGACCAAGGCAATTATGCCGCAAATTGAGAGTTTAGACGACTTGCCAACTTATCACGACTTTGTTTTAAACCGCCTAAAAGTGGCGGCTCAAGGCTTTTACGACTCACGCTTAACCGAAGTGCTTGATAAAGAGTTTGCAGAGTTGCTAGCCGAAGTGCCAGAAAAAATAACGCTTTCTTACATTGTTAACTCACTACTTAAAGAAGCACAAGAAGGTGATGAATCCGAGGGTGATATAACACTGATCATAAACGATAACGGCTATTCCTGGAACAAGCCAGGCGATTCACTATCTGTCTACATAGACAAAGAAGCTGACCAAGACAAGCATAGCTGTGACTTTAGTCTGCACCTAAGCAAAGACAAGGAAACGGGTAAATACGACATTTTAAGCATTCGCGTAGATGGTAAAAAGCCTGGAGAGGCTTTGGCTATGGGCCGCTTATATAGCATGGAAAAAATACTTTTCAATGTGTACGCAATGAAAGGTCAGATAGAGCTAGACCAAGGGCTTGATGCTGACGACTACGAAACAAGCTGGGATCACTACTAAATATGCACGATTACATGGCAATCAAAGGTAACAGCTCAAGCGCTATTGCAAAGCAGCAGCGCCGAGACTTTTTAAAGATGGTAGCGGTTAACAGCGTTCGCGTTTTAGTGGTTGCCATCATCGTTTTATTAACAACTAAGTAGGCATAACAATGAAAAACATTCATGTATTCGCAGCAGAGCTGCCAGGTATTTCAGTTTTAGAAAGTAAGGTTGCAGAAGAACAAGGCGTTATTTTTACGCCGCTAACAGATAGTCAGTGGAGCAATTTGGGATTTAAAGTAGAGCGTCAGTTTGTAGCGCTTGATAACGGTTACCGAATAGATTTTACCTATAGCGCTAAAGACTACCCTAAAGCGCAGGTTTTAGAGCGTATTAATGAAGTAGTAGACGCTTGGCCTCACGAACCTAGCAAAGAAGAAATGGGAAAAATAACCGAAGAAGTGAGCGCGGATTTTTGCGCTCGTTCAATAGCAAAAACAGTTCACTTCTCAGCTTTTTATCATGAAAAAAAGCAAACGCTAATTTTTGATTGTAAGGCCGCATTAGCGCAACGCGCATTAGGTTTGCTACTAAAACTAGTTGAGTCAATTGAAACCAAAACACTTCACTGTAGCGGTATTTCCAATTCACTAACAACCAATATGCTTGATCAGCTGAATAATTCAAATAACGAATACGACACCAAGCTGTACTTTGCTGGCTTTGAGGTTGGCGATTTGTTGGTTATGCAAAACAAAGATAAAGACGTTGCACGCTTTAAAGGTGATTACCCTACCGAAAATATCAAAGAACTTATCGAGCAAGGTTACGAAATCAAAGAAATTGCTCTTTCAAAAGATGGGCTTTCATTCTACCTAAATCACAACTTCAAAATTAAAGGCGTAAAAGAGCTGTTTGAAATTGAAGGCGACATGTTCGATAACGCTGATGATTATGAAATACACAAGCAGACAATAGCGCTTGAGCTAATGACAAGTCATTGCGAGCAGCTAAGAAATGCGTTCGATAAACAAAGTACGACCAGCGAACAGGAAGATCTTGTTCAAGACGATGGCAACGAGTCGCTACTTGCCGAACACAGCGCCAAGTATACAGACAGCAACGGCAATGACGCATTTTATGAAGAAGCAAAAGCGCTTGTCATAGAGCAGGGTTTCGTATCCGTATCACGTATTCAACGCAAATTCAGAATAGGTTACAACCGAGCAGCAAGGCTAGTTGAGCGACTTGAATTTAACGGCATTGTAAGCACGCCAGGTCATAACGGCGCTAGAACAGTTTTAATTAAATAAGGAGTCCGTCATGGCTAGAGGCGTAAACAAAGTAATTTTAGTGGGCAATTTAGGTGAAGATCCTGATGTGCGTTACATGCCTAACGGCAATCCAGTAGCAAAAATTAGCCTTGCGACTAGCGAAAGCTACAAAGATAAAAACACAGGCCAAATGGTAGAAAAAACCGAATGGCACCGCGTTATTTTCTTCGGGAAATTAGCAGAAATTGCTGGTGAATACTGCCGCAAAGGCTCACAAATTTACGTTGAGGGTAAACTGCAAACTCGCAAGTGGACCGACCAACAAAGCATTGAACGTTTCACGACTGAAATTGTAGTCGATGGCTTTACAGGTCAAATGCAAATGCTAGGTCAAAGACAGCAAGGCCAAGCGAGCAATGCGCAAGGTGCGCAGCAGCAAGGTGGTTACGGTCAAAACAACCAAGGCCAGCAAAATAGCCAGGGTAATAATAATTACGGCAATAGTAATAATAATTACCAGGGCAACAACCAAGGCCAAAACAGCCAGCAACAAGGTGGTTTTGCTCCAAAGCAGAAGCAAGGCGTTAGTAATAGTCAATACATGAGCGGTGGCGCATCTAACCCTATGGAGCCAGGCATAGATTTTGATGACGACATTCCTTTCGCGCCAATTGGCCTGCAATACCCAGCACTCTTAATGTGCATGTAAGGAGAGCCCCATGTTTGAGCAATTTAACGGCCAAAAATTTAACCTTATTTATGCTGATCCAGCTTGGCAGTTTAGCAACAAAAAAACTGGCGGCAGCATGAAAAGCGGCGCAGCACACCACTACAAGTCAACCATGAGCGTAGACGAGCTAAAAGCTATGCGTATTGATGATATTGCGGCGGACGATTGCATATTGGTTATGTGGTACGTGGGCTCAATGCCACAAGAAGCCCTAGACGTTGTGAAAGCATGGGGTTTCACACTTAAAAATATGAATGGTTTTGTTTGGAATAAGCTAACCATAAACAACAACCCGCTGTTCGGCATGGGATTTTGGACCCGCGCCGGTAGCGAGTCGGCCATTATCGCAGTCAAGGGTAAACCGAAAGTAGCAAGCCGCTCAGTGCGCGCAGTAGGTAACTATGACACCGAAAGCCTAGACGAAATACTAGGCCGAGGCGTGTTTTCTGGCGCCTACCCTATCGGCCAACACAGCGAAAAGCCAAATGAGTTTAGAGAGGCGTGTGTTGAATTGGCCGGTGATGTACCACGCATCGAGCTATTTTCTCGTAAGCGAGTTAAAGGCTGGTCGGTTTGGGGCAATGAAGTAGGCAAGCTTAATAAAAAGGCAAAAGCAGCCTAATGAAACCACGCACTAAACGCAGAGCGCATACCTGGTATGCGCTAAATCAAGAGTCAGGAGCAATTAATATGAGCGGCAAAATTGTTTACCAGTGCGCTGTAAATGGTGTTGTTGGTAAGGCGGGAAAAGCAATAGCACTTTGCGGAAAGCATAAGTTAAAAGGCGGTTGTGGCGCACATGGCAATACCAAGTGTGAACATAAAGTTAGAGTAGAGAAAGATGCAAAGGTGAAAACATGAACAATGCAAAAATCAAAGCCCTAGCGTTACAGCATGGCTTTAAATTAAAAGAGCAAAAAGGCGGTGAAATGGATTTAAACGAATACGTTTATTCGTTCGCCTGGGCTCTACTTCAAAACGGTAAACCTAATGTGTCGCATGCGAATTACTTAGCCGACCTATTAAAAGATGCGGCAAGCTGTATACCCGAACGTTGTGCAGGTTACCGCGTAGAGATTTACGCAAATGATGTGTGTGCAAATAACCCGCGCCTAAAGTGGCACTTCTACAACGGCGTTAATTCAGACACGTTCGAGTGCGAAGTACCCGACACACGCGAAGATTTAAACAAGCGCTTTAACAACGCCAAAGGCTGTATGAAGTCGGCATGTTATAGAGCTATGAACCCTGATTATGCCAAAAAGTTAGCGTAGGTGATTTATGAGCAATTACAAATGCCGAAAATGCAATGCAAAGCTAAGAGCAAATGAGGCTTACGAATATCGCGGCGCTTTTGCCTGTGAAAAACACTTTGATGAAGTAATTGAAATGCGCGACTTCGAGCGCAACCAAATAATCAAAGAAGAACACAACAAAACCAAAGTATTTAAAGGCCTTGATCTAACTGATAGCACTATAGGAAAAGCAAACAAGGCGCTATTGAAACCACGCATTGAAATCGCTAGCAAAGAAAGCTCGCGTTTGAAAAATTATGAAAGAGGTGATTTATGAAAACTGAAATTTTAATATGGGCCTTGAGTGAGCTTGCGGTATCAGAGCCTGAACAAATAGAAACAGGAGTTATAGAAGTTCTAGGCGAAGATGAGCAAGGCAGGGAAGGCAGTTCAGAATTTGACATATTCGAGCTAGCAAACGAAGCAGCAAAAAAAATTCAATCACTAATTTCTCAAAATGAAAATTTAAAGGAAAAAATAAAAGACATAGGGTATTCCTACCGAAAAGTTGAGAAAGAAAGAGACGAATTAAAAATACTTAAATTTAAGCGGTTTAATGAGGAAGAATGCTGGCTATATAGAGGGGATGGCGAGGACTATTTAGATTCATTAGTTTGCCCTGTAGTAATCAGTCCAGAGAGATTAATTACAATCAAGAATATGAGTGCAGAAGGCTTTAAAAATGAGTTAATCAAAGCGTCAGCAGCTATTACTCACCCTCACATTGAAAGTGTCTACGCAGCATGGGAGAAAAATTTATGAGTTTACCAACAAGCAGATACTTAGCAACAAAAGACGTAGCCGCCCTGTTCGGCGTAAGACCAAATACTATTTTGGAATGGGAAAAAGAGGGTAAATTCCCGCCGGCTACAATTGTTGGAAAGCCTAAGCGCTGGGATGCTCAAGTAGTTGATCAGCATTGCGAAGCGCTTAGGGATCAAGCTAACCGCCTTTCAGCATGAGAACCCAACGGTTAATCCACTCAGTTAAGCCTTCGAGCATTGGCGATTTATTGTATATCGCCAATACGCCTTTCATCTTATGCCCTAGCAACTTCTCAGTGAATTGCAATGGGCATCCCGCATCCGTTAAGTGCGTTGATATAGTCCGCCTAAAGTCGTGCATCCTAAACGGTCCAACACCTTCAATCGCTTCATAACACGATTTAGATATTTGGCTCACGCTTGAGCTGCTAGCAGGATGATCGCCGCCACGGTTAGGAAACATATAGCTATACGATGGCGATTGCGATTTTATATATTTTAAGTCCTCAATTAACTCGCTTGGTATTGGCCGAACGATAGAATGCAAAGCGCCCTTTGTATTTTCTCTTTGAGTTGTAAAAAGTTGGTTATCTAAATCAAAATCATCTTTTTTAGCTTTGCATAACTCACTTATACGACAACCAAACACCATGGCGCAGCGCAGTATCACTTTGTTTCTATCCGTCATGTTTATTTCATCTAAATTGGACCAAATTAACTGGCACTCTTTTAGTGTTAAATAATGCTCCCGGGAATCATAATCCGTTGCAAAATCGCTTGGCCTTAACGCTTCAAATTGCGTGTTGCTAATAAAGCCCTGGCGAATGCAAAACCTAAACACAGATCTGATCTCTATAATGGCATTAAAAGCAAAGCCTTTGCCTCTGCCCTTTTCGATAGATACATCACCCATCGACTTAAAAAACGCGGTAAAGTGCGTTTTATCCATTAGTGAAATATATTGATTACCCCACGTATCATTTATACATGACACCATACGGCTCTTTATGCCTGCAGGATTATCGCGCTTTTTTAGGCAATAATTTATATACCAATAATCAATGCAATCTCTGATCGTAGGATTTTCTATTACCTCCGACTCAACCGCGTTGACGGCCTCCATATTCCGAGGATCTAAGTTTTGATTTACCAGTGCCATTTGCGCCGCACATTCATTACGTGCTTGTGCAAGTGTCATTGCTGGATAGGTTCCTAATTTATATCGAACCTGCTTACCATTAATTCGATAGCGTATTTGAAATGAGATCTTGCCCTTTGGTGAGATCCTTAACGATAGGTTATCGCCGTCCGTTATTTCAGGCTTACCGGCATACTCTTTACCGTTCAAGCTCTTTAGTTTGGCTGCTGTAATGTTCATTGACTCTCCGACTCTGAGTACCAAATGTGACCAAAAATAGAGTCACAAATAAAATGGTACACAAGTTAGGACACAAAAGTCACCAATAACAGCATTAAAAGTCAGTGCATAACCGTAGATAGGAGTGTTAGCTATACATTTAAGTTATTGTTTTAGATGAAATAAAGGGGGTAAAAGAGGGATAAAAATAAATAGCGGTAGATGACTAGAGGCAATGAATCATTAAGTTTAATAG
>NZ_JAQREI010000022.1:0-57961 GCF_028599215.1 Pseudoalteromonas sp. Angola-30 | reverse complement strand
TGAAGTTTTACTTAACTCTGTGAGCAGCTTGTGCCTCGCTATGCGTTGGCGTTCCCCGTCTCAGTGGGGTCGCATTATAGGGAGAACAGATTTTTACGCAAGCACTTTTTTAAAGAAAAACCAAAAAAAAGCACTGTTCGGTCAATATGTGAACTAAACCCTCTATAACTGGTAGTTTTATAATCAAAACCGGCCTTTTCTGGCCTATATTTAAGTGTTGCTGTTACACTCAAGCGACTATAACTGGTATTTAAAAGGTATATATATGGCTATCCGTTCTTATAAAGGTGTGACTCCTTCTTTTAATTCGTCTGTTTATGTTGATGAGTCGTCTGTTTTGGTAGGAGATATTACGATTGGTGACCACTGTAGCGTATGGCCTTTAGTGGCAGCGCGAGGAGATGTTAACTATATACGTATTGGTGAACGTACAAATATACAAGACGGTAGTGTTCTTCATTTATCACGCGCGACTAAAAGTAACCCAGATGGTTACCCACTTATTATTGGTGATGATGTGACAGTAGGACACAAGGTGATGCTGCATGGATGTACGCTTGGAAATCGTATACTTGTCGGTATGGGCGCTATTGTAATGGATAATGTAATAGTAGAGGACGACGTTATTATTGGTGGGGGTTCATTAGTGCCGCCAAATAAACGATTGGAGTCTGGTTATTTATATGTTGGTAGTCCAGTAAAGCAAGCCCGCCCATTAACAGAGCAAGAGCTTGCCTTTTTAAAAGTATCGGCAGATAACTATGTGCAATTAAAAGACGAGTATTTAGCAGAGATCAACTAGATTCACTTCTATCTGCCCTGCCGAGTTATAACTTTCATCTTCTATAAGTTGCTCGGCACATTCTTCGTAATCGAACCGATATTTATCAAAATGCTGCGTTGCGTGGCTTTCATCTTGAAGCCCTAGCTTTCGTAAATCTATAATACACTCCACCAGCATCCCTGTTACTTGTGCAAAAAAGACTAGTTGGTGGGAAGGTTCTCTAAACTCGAGTCTATCTATAAACTGTATGGCTTGATTCATTTAAGCATGCCTTGTTTTAGTGCTTTAACAACAGGAAGTATGGCGGGCATTTTATTACGCCATACATAATATGCCTGTGCGGCTTGGCCTACTAACATACCACTGCCATCTAACAGCTTAGCGTGGTTATTATGCTCTGCAACCCAGTTCATAAATACGGTATTTTGCTGGGAGTAAAACATATCGTATGCCACCGTGCACTGACTTAGGTGTTTTTCGTCAAGTGCTGGTAACTCGTTGTTCATACTGCTAGAGGTAGAATTTACAATAAGTGAGTAATTGCTTACTGGTAATGTATCAAACCCATAGCCTGTTACCTTGCCATATTCAGCAAATAGTTGCGCTAAGTCTTGCGCTTTTTTTGCCGTGCGATTAACAATCGTTATTTCAGCTGGGTTACGCTCAAGTAGCGGTAGTATTACTCCTCTTGCTGCGCCACCAGCACCAATAATTAAAATACGCTTATTGGTAATTGTCACTTCATTGGCAAGTAAATCATTAACAAAGCCCACGCCATCGGTGTTATCGCCTAATAAAGTGCCATCATCGCGTTTTTTAAGTGTATTAACTGCACCAACAATTTTAGCAAGTGGGGTGAGTTCATCAGCCATGGCATACGCTTGCTCTTTAAATGGCATAGTAACGTTGGCACCTATCCCGCCTTGCTCAAAAAAGGTGGTTACTGTTTTTTCAAAGTGATCGATAGGTGCTAATATTGCGCGGTAGTCGATTTGCTCGCCCAAAGATACAGCAAATTGTTTATGTATCGCGGGGGATTTTGAATGTTTGATTGGATTTCCAAAAACCGCATATTTGTCCATTTTAAAGCAACCTCTTTGCAGTTGTACACTGCCTATTAACGATGATAAGTAATATGATTAAACGACTTTTTTCAAAATCTAAACCAGCTCCTGAGCAACCAGCGCCCACTCCTGAGCAACCAGCGCCCACTCCTGAGAAAACACCGTATGAAATTATTGGTGGAGAAGCAGGTACCCGTGCTATTGCTAATAGATTCTACGACATAATGGCCAGCGATGAATACGCCAAACCATTATATGATATGCATCCTCTGCCATTAGATAGAATTCGCCAAGTATTTTTTGAGTTTTTATCAGGTTGGTTAGGCGGCCCTAACCTATTTACTGAAAAACATGGCCAACCTATGCTGCGCAAACGCCATATGCCTTTTACTATAAATAAAGACCTGCGCGATCAGTGGATGTATTGCATGAATAAAACCCTCGATATAGAAGTAGACAACCCCCTACTGCGCCAAGGGTTAAAGCAATCTTTTGGACAACTTGCCACCCATATGATTAATGAGCACTAATTGTAACTACTTAGTAAAAAGGCGCTGTTAAGCGCCTTTTGTTAGGGTTTGTTGACCTTTGCGGATTAAACAGCCCCTATCTTAATTTAATATTTATAACTGCCACTCTCTGGCTATCAAATCAGTAGGTTTAGTGCTTAGCCACTCTTGTGGACGTAAATAGTATTGATACAAATTAGCCTCTGCGCTGTCGGGCGCGGGCTTATAATTGTATTCCCAACGCGCCAGTGGCGGCATCGACATTAATATAGACTCTGTGCGCCCACCGCTTTGTAAGCCAAATAGAGTACCTCTATCCCACACAAGGTTAAATTCTACGTAACGACCGCGGCGATACAATTGAAAGTCGCGCTGCTGTTGCGTGTATTCGTCATTTTTACGACGCTCAATAATAGGTAAGTACGCATCTAAAAAGCCATTACCAACCGATTGCATAAATGCAAAGCTCTGCTCAAACCCTAGCTCGTTTAAGTCATCAAAAAATAAGCCGCCTACACCGCGTGTTTCGTCGCGATGCTTTAGGTAAAAATATTCATCACACCACGTTTTGTATTTTGGATACACTTGTTCACCAAATGGTGCACAAATGTCGTGTGCGACTTGGTGCCAATGCTGTACATCTTCAAAAACGGGGTAAAAAGGCGTTAAGTCAAACCCTCCGCCAAACCACCAAATAGGCTCTTCGCCTTTTTTTTCAGCTATAAAAAAGCGCACATTGGCATGACTTGTAGGAACATGTGGGTTTTTTGGATGAATAACTAATGAAACGCCACATGCATGGAAGCTTCGCCCTGCAAGCTCAGGCCTATGAGCGGTCGCAGAGCCCGGCATAGATGCACCAAACACATGCGAGTAGTTAACGCCGCCTTGCTCTATTACATTACCGTTAGTGGTAACACGCGTACGCCCGCCACCGCCTTCGGCACGTTGCCAGCTATCTTCTACAAATTTTGCATTGCCATCGGCCTGCTCTAAACCTTGGCAAATGGTGTCTTGCAAAGCCATAAAATACGCTTTTACTTGTTCTAATAATTCGCTTTGCATATTAACCTCTAAATACTTTGCCGGTCATGGCATCTTTAATTGTGCTTGGCTGCGTGTTGCCCCCTAAGGGCTCATCAATGTAACAGCCTACCTTATCTGCAAATTGCTGCTTGGCTTGTTCAATACTTGTTACGGTTGGCTGTCCGGTTAAATTAGCACTAGTGGAGACAAGAGGCTTGCCTAATTGCTGGCATAAGCGCTTAACACTTGGATGATCAGTAACCCGTACTGCAATCGTATCAAACTGCCCTGTTAACCATTTAGGCGTATTTTTAGCTGCAGGCATTACCCAGGTAATAGCACCGGGCCAACTAGAAAAAATATCAGCGCGCTTGTCCATTGGCAGCTTTACATCGTCAACATACTTTAATAACTGGCCGTAGTTATCGGCGATTAAAATAAGGCCCTTTTCAACGGGACGCTGTTTTATTTTTAGCAACTTCTCAACAGCTTGCTGATTATCTGGATCACACCCTAAACCATAGACAGCTTCAGTAGGATATAAAATAACTTCACCTTGCTCTAAGCAAGATATAGCCGTAGGCAATGTAGAAAGGTCTGACAAAATATGCTCCAGAAATTTATATTAATCAGTAGTGGTAAGTTTATGCAGGCAACTTTTTTGTGGGCACTGTAGCACAGTACCATTGGCCATTTTTTTCTCAATAACAAGCGGCCAATCGCACTTAGGGCATGGCTTGGCTATGGGTTTGTTATTTAGAGTATATTTACAGCTTGGGTAACAATCGCATGAGTAAAACGTTTTACCAAATTTATTGCTGCGTGCAACTAGCTGCCCTTTTTTGCATTTAGGACACCCAGGTAATACATCATCGTTATTATTAGGTTCGTCATCGTGGGCGATATAATGACACTCAGGGTACCCTGTACACCCAATAAACATACCATAACGGCCGTTTTTAACCACCAGCGGTTTTGTGCACTGTGGGCAGGCAGAATCTTCAAGCACCTTTATTTCGTTGCTGTCGTGATGCGCTAATGGGCGAATAAAGTCGCATTTAGGGTAACTCGCACAACCCAAAAAAGGACCTGTTTTAGAGTTACGGATCACTAATTCAGAACCACATTGCGGGCAGACTTCGTATTCTTTTTCTAAGGCGTGTTTATCCGCCGAGAAAAGCGAATGGTCGATTTTACTCATGAGGTTCCTAATGGGTTGCTGAATTTTCGCCTAATATACCCAAACCACTTAAAGATACAAGCTGTGCATATATGTTTAAGTGGTTTGGCATACAATTTTAATGTAGAAGTTCGGTGGGTTCGTCAAATATAAGGTCTTCCATCTGCTCGTAAGCCTCTTCTGAGCCAGGTACGTTAAATAACACCATAAGCACCACCCACTTTAAGTCGTCGAGCGAAATATAGGGTTTATCTAATGCGGCAAGGCGGTCCATAACCATTTCACGGGTTACACTGTTAACCACCCTTATTTGCTCTAAAAACATCAAAAAGCCACGGCATTCAACGTTTAACATTTTGCATTCGCTATCGGTAAAAATACGCATTGCTTGGTGAGGCTTTGTAATTAAGTAGGGCGACTCGTCGCTGCGTTGTAAATCGGCCAATTGTTCAAGCCAGTTTAACGCTTTATAAATTTCGGTCTTATTAAAGCCCGCGCGAAGTAATTCATCGGTAAGCTCGTTTTCTTCAATATAAATATCGGCTTCACTGTGAATGTAGTTTTCAAAAAGATACATGAGAATATCAAACATATTACCTTCCTGTGCTTAGCTTTATATACCCGTCTAACACTCGCTCTATTTCGTCGTCTAACTCTAAGTCGAGCAACCTTGCCAGCACTTTATCAATTGGCCACTTGGCGCGACGTACAATTTCATCAACACTGGTTACCTCATACCCTATACTATTTAACACCTCACACTGTGACTGTTTATTTACAGGCTCCTCTTTATTATATAGACCGCTTTGATAAGAAAAGCTCACCTCATCTAAAATATCTGTTACATTTTCGACTAACTTAGCGCCCTGCTTTATTAAAAAGTGACTCGCTTGCGATAATGGGTTTTTAATAGAGCCTGGTACTGCAAACACTTCTTTATTTTGTTCAATAGCGTAACGTACCGTGATCAATGAACCGCTTTTAATTTCAGCCTCTACAATAACCACGCCTAAAGACAGACCAGATATAATACGGTTTCTGCGTGGAAAGTTATGCGCATTAGCGGCGGTACCCGGTAAAAACTCGCTTATTAATAAGCCATGCTCTAATACTTGGTCTGTTAATAATTTATGGCGTTTGGGGTAGTAAATATCAACCCCTGTCCCTAATACACCAATTGTTTTGCCATTATTGGCCAATGCGCCCTTGTGCGCGGCACCATCAATTCCCCGCGCCATGCCCGAGGTAACGGTAATACCAGCTAAAGTAAGCTGATAAGCAAGCTCTGAGGCTATTTCGAGCCCCGTAGGGGTCGCGTTTCTACTGCCAACAATGGCCACTTGCGGGCTAGATAACAGCGATATATCACCTTTACAAAATAACAGTAAAGGGGCACTGGCTATGTGTTTTAGCTCGTTTGGGTATAGCGCATCAAAAATACACACCACTGTAATATTAAGCTGCTGTATTTGTTGCTCGTAATGGTTTACTTGCTGCCAATTGGTATTGAGTAAGTTGCAGGCTTGGTTTTGGGTAAGGCCAAGCTGTTGTAATTCACTTTGGTTTAAATCAAATAATGATTCGAGGGGGTGAGTATGTGATAAGGCTAACAGTGTTTTAATACCTAAGCCTTTACACATATAAAAGGCAAGCCAGTGGGCTAGCTTGCCAGATGACTGATCCATGCTCTCTCCTAGAGCACCGACTCGCTACAACTTAATGAATTACTACACTATCTCCAACGCGAATTGGGTGCTGATTTTTTGTTATTAATGCATAACTCACTTTGTCATACACTTTAAATACAATTAACTCACCCACTTTTTCGTGTGGCATTGTCCATGTTGTGGTGTCTTCATCTGGCTCGCTGCCAAATAATTCACCTGCATCAGATAAAAGCTTTTCAAATTTGCTCGAATCCTCTGGATAACGCGGTCCTCGAGGGCCATCAATAACGGTGGGTGATTGGCGTTCTAAATCGAGGATATGACCAACTTCAATTTGTTGCTCAGCACCTAAGTTTAGCACCACTACATCCATTGTGCTGAATTCTCTTACTTGGCGCGGCGAGTCAATAACACTGCCGGATACACTTTGCTTAGGACGATGCATATTAAAGTACGCTGGTAACATTTGCCCTTGCATAGCAGGGAGTAAAAAATCGCCTTGTTGTATTTCTTGTTTAACTGACTCAACCCGTAAAGACGATGGTACGCCATTGCTTTCATCGCCCGTTCTAAATGCACGAGCCATACCGACATAAGTAGCGCGAGTGGCTAGCTCTTCACCAGTTTGTGTGTCTATGTAAGGTTCGCCTTTGTGATAAATAGCATACGCTTTATGTACTTTTAAATCGCCCTTAACGTATAAAATATGCCCGAGAGTTTGCGTTTTAGTATTTTCGTTTGCCCCTAAAATATACGGCTTATCATCTATGTCATCGCTGTTAATTGCTTGCTCATAACTTAAATAAGGTTTAATTATTTCAAGTGGCAAAGTGGTGATGGCGTTATTACCTTTTGGTGTAATACGCCCTTGCGGCGATAACTTTCTGTACGCTTTATTAATCACCAAACGCGGGTTACCGTCGGCGTCGTACACTAACGCGAGTGCATCGCCTGGGTAAATTAGATGCGGGTTATCTATTTGCGGGTTCATTTGCCACAACTCTGGCCACAGCCATGGTTCTTCTAAATAAATGCCGGAAATATCCCAAAGGGTATCGCCTTTTTTTACAACATATTGTTTTGGAGCATCTTTTTTTATTTGTAAAACATCAGCGACTGCAGGAAAAGCAGTACTTAGTGCAAACATAATTGCAGCCAATTGAGATTTCATTGGGCTTCCTTGTATTGTTTTTTCATTATTATTGACCAAAACCTGTTAAAGGGGAACGCGAATGGCTAAAATAAGAGCATACAATACCCTAAATTAAGCACAAGTGTAAAAAGGTAACTATGGCTAGGTTAGAAGTTTTAAGATTTCCAGATGAGCGTTTACGTACGGTAGCAAAAGAAGTTGCACAGGTTGATGACAACGTTCGCCAAATTGTAAAAGACATGCTAGAGACAATGTACGATGAAAACGGCATTGGGCTAGCTGCTACACAGGTTGATATTCATCAACGTATAGTGGTGATCGACGTATCAGAAGAACGCGACGAACCACTGGTTTTAATTAACCCACAAATTATTAAAAAAGATGGTGCAACAATTAGCGAAGAAGGCTGTTTATCAGTGCCTAACTCTTACGCAAAAGTAGACCGTGCTGAAACCGTAACCGTTGCTGCTCTTAACGAAAATGGTGAAGAATTTGTACTAGATGCAGATGAGCTATTAGCTATTTGTATTCAACACGAACTAGATCACTTACAAGGTAAACTATTTATTGATTACCTATCACCATTAAAGCGTCAACGTATTCGCAAAAAGCTTGAAAAAGAAGCTAAATTTGCCGCGAAGTAATAAGCACCTTAGGAAAACTCAGTGACAAAACCACTACGCATTATATTTGCCGGTACGCCGGACTTTGCCGCTCGTCACCTACAAGCGTTAATTCAAAGCGAACACCAAATTGTTGGAGTTTACAGCCAACCAGATCGCCCTGCTGGGCGTGGTAAAAAGTTAAAAGCCAGTGAAGTAAAAGCGCTTGCGCTTGAACATGAGCTACCTGTTTTTCAGCCACAATCATTAAAAAATGAAGACGCACTCACTGAGCTTAAAAGCTTAAATGCCGATATCATGATAGTGGTGGCTTATGGCTTAATTTTACCAAAAGCCATTTTAGAGGCGCCACGCTTAGGGTGCTTAAATGTGCATGGCTCTATTTTACCGCGCTGGCGCGGTGCTGCCCCTATACAGCGCGCAATTTGGGCTGGCGATGAAGATACCGGCGTAACCATAATGCAAATGGATGAAGGGCTTGATACCGGCGACATGCTGCACATTAGCCGCTGCCCTATTGCTGCGGATGAAACCAGTGCCAGTTTATACACTAAACTGGCTGAACTTGGTCCAGGAGCACTTATTCAAACCATTAATAAGTTAGCCAATGGCGAGCTTATAGCAGAGCCGCAAAACGACGAGCTGGCAAATTACGCTAAAAAGCTTTCAAAAGAGGAAGCAAATATTGATTGGACGATGGATGCCGTACAAATTGAGCGTAATATTCGTGCATTTAATCCATGGCCAGTGTGTTTTACTCAAATGGGTGAGCACAGCGTAAAAATTTACCAAGCCTCAGTCGTTGAGCAAACAGGCCGTGCGGGCGTTGTTTTATCAAGCGATAAAAACGGCATTGTAGTGGCGTGTGGCAAGCAGGCATTAAGTATTACACAGCTGCAACCCCAAGGTAAAAAACCAATGGCAATTAGCGACTTTTTAAACGGTCGCAGTGACTGGGTAACTCCAGGCACCGTATTAGGCGAAAACAATGAGTAATGTTCAAAACGTACGTGCGCTTGCCGCTGAAACTTTATATAACGTGGTTGATAAAGGCGCTTCGCTAAATCAAGAGCTACCATTTGCCAGCCAAGGGCTGCCCCCTAAAGACAAAGCGCTATTACAGCAAATTTGTTACGGCGTGTTGCGCTACCTACCTAGCCTTGAAAACTACTGCCAACATTTAGTAGAACAGCCACTTAAAGGTAAGCGTCGTATTTTTCAGTTTTTGTTGTATGTCGGTATCTATCAGCTGCAGCATATGCGCGTGCCACCGCATGCCGCCATTTCTGAAACCGTTAATGCCCTTGGCCAAATGCGTGCATTAGGCTTAAAAGGCTTAATCAACGCTATTTTGCGTAGCTTTCAGCGCCAACAAAGCGAGCTTGAAGAAAAAGCCAAGCAAATACCAGTGTGTTTATATAACCATCCAAATTGGTTTATTAAACAAGTGCAAGCTGCCTACCCAGACAACTGGGAAGCGCTTCTTGAAGAAAACCAACAACAAGCCCCTATGTGGTTACGTGTCAATCAAGCCCAATACAGCACGCAACAATACAGCGAAATGTTAACGGCTAACGATATAGAGCACACGTTAAACCCTGAGTTTGTTGATGGTATTAAACTAGCTAAGCCGCGTGATGTATTTTCGTTGCCAGAATTTGATGTGGGCGCCTGCTCAGTTCAAGACGCCGCAGCACAATTAGCCGCACGCTTTTTAGCACCTCAAGCTGATGAATACATTTTAGATGCCTGTGCAGCACCTGGCGGTAAAACATGTCATATATTAGAGCTTGCTGATGCAGAAGTATTAGCGCTTGATAGTGACGCCACTCGCCTAGAACGTGTTAAACAAAATTTAACCCGTATCGGTTTAGGCGCAGACCTACAATGTGCAGACGCTTCGCAGCCACACACATGGTGGGATGAGCAACAGTTTGACCGCATTTTATTAGATGTCCCTTGTTCGGCAACCGGTGTTATACGCCGCCACCCAGATATAAAATGGCTTCGCCGCGCATCAGACATTGAAGATTTAGCTACACTACAGAGCGATATACTCAATAGCATTTGGCCGCTACTAAAACCAGGCGGCACAATGATATACGCAACCTGTTCGGTACTGCCGCAAGAGAACCAACAGCAAGTCGCTAAATTTTTAGCTAATAATAGTGACGTTGAGCATATACCACTGCACGACAACGACACAGTTACCAACCCTGGTTTACAATTACTACCAGGTGAAAGCGACGGATTTTATTACGCTAAGCTAGTTAAAAAAGCCTAATAGCCGTACACTCAATAGCCATTTATTAAACAGTAAATGGCTATTTTTTTAATTAAACAGTAATTCGGGTAAATAATGAAAATAATCATACTCGGTGCCGGACAAGTCGGTGGTACGCTTGCTGAAAACTTAGTTGGCGAACAAAACGAAATAACCGTTGTTGATATAGACGGCAACCGCTTACGAGAGCTACAAGATAAGTACGACTTACAAGGGGTCACGGGGCACAGTGCTCACCCAGATGTGCTCAGACGTGCAGGTGCTGAAGACGCCGACATGATTATTGCGGTAACCAGCTCAGATGAAGTCAATATGGTGGCGTGCCAAGTCGCGTATAGTATTTTTAATACGCCAACTAAAATAGCCCGTATCCGATCAGAGCAATATTTAAAATACCGCGAAAAGCTATTTCATAACGATGACCTCCCGGTTGATCACTATATTGCCCCCGAAGCACTTGTTACCAAATATATTCGCCGTTTAATAGATTACCCAGGCGCGTTGCAAGTGCTGCAATTTGCCGATGGCATGCTCTCTCTTGTGGCTGTAAAAGCTTACTACGGTGGCTTATTAGTGGGTTATGCGCTTTCTGCTTTAAAAGAGCATATTCCGAATGTAGAAACCCGTGTAGCAGCAATTTATCGCCAAGGTAAAGCTATAAAACCACTGGGCACCACGGTAATAGAAGCGGACGATGAAGTATTTTTCATTGCTGCCACTAAGCATATTCGTGCGGTTATGAACGAGCTACAAAAACTTGAGCGTTCTTACAAAAAAATTATGATAGCCGGTGGCGGTAACATTGGTGCAGGCCTTGCTCGCTCACTGGAAAAAAACCACAGCGTTAAGTTACTAGAGCGCAGTAAAGAGCGTGCTGAGCAACTCTCTGAAATGCTAGATAACACCGTCGTGTTTTGTGGAGACGCCTCAGACCAAGAACTACTATCTGAAGAGCACATAGAACAAGTTGATGTGTTTATTGCCGTAACCAACGACGATGAAGCAAATATAATGTCGGCCATGCTTGCAAAACGCATGGGCGCACAAAAAACCATGGTGCTTATTCAGCGTGGTGCTTATGTAGATTTAGTGCAAGGGGGTGAAATAGATATTGCTATATCACCACAACAAGCAACTATTTCGGCGCTACTTACACACGTACGCCGTGGCGATATTGTTAATGTGTACTCGTTACGTAAAGGCGCGGCAGAGGCCATTGAAGCCGTTGCCCATGGCGATGAAAACACATCAAAAGTAGTTGGCCGTGCGATTGCCGATATCAAGCTACCTGCAGGTACAACGATTGGCGCTATTGTACGTAATGACGACGTACTGATTGCCCACGACGACACGGTTATTATGTCTGGTGATCACGTTATTATGTTTTTAATCGATAAAAAGCATATAAACGTAGTAGAAAAGCTATTCCAAGTTAGCGCTATATTTTTATAGTTAAACACAAAAAAGCCGCTGACTAAGGCGGCTTTAGTGGAGTATGTTTTTTTAATGCTAGGCAACCCTGCTTAGCAGCTTCTAATTACTGTACTTTTGAAAACTCTTGCTCAGAAATTTCACCATTACCATCAGTATCTAGCTGGTCAAAAATTTTCACTAGCTGTGAATTTACCTGCGCTTCTTGCTTTGAAATTGCACCATCACCATCGGCATCAAACGAGGCAAAGTCGACTGCAGCATATGCCGCTGATGAAGAAGCTAATACGATAACGGCAAGTGCTGTATTTAATGTTTTCATAGTTGTGTCCTAATTAAGAGGAAATCCTTTTCTAAGATCCATGGGTTTAAAAATTAACTAAAAAGTGCTTTTGCCAATGTGCATTACTAAGTTTTAATGCACATTGGATTAGAGAAAATGACTCTTTGCTAAGTGAACATGCGCTGTCCTGCCTCAATTGGCAAAGATCATCACACCCTAGTATTTAGAGAACTCTTGCTTTGAAAGCTCACCATTTCCATCGGTATCAAGCTCAACAAACTCAGCCATTAAATCCGCATCAACCGATGCTTCAGCTTGGCTAATGGCGCCATTGCCATCTACATCTAGCGTGTCAAAATCAGTCCCTGCAAATGCAGCAGAAGAAGAGGCAATAGCCATAAATGCGAGTGCTTTATTTAAATGCTTCATAATTTAATCCTTCAATATAAACAAATTAGTTAAGTTCACTACGTGGTGTACGCAATCCTTGTAATCCTTTTTCGTAAGCTCCCTTGCCTACTTAGGTTCTCATTGGCAACTCAGGATTGTTACCACACTTTAAGCTTCTGAAAATTCTTCTTTTGATAGCTCACCATCTTGGTCAGTATCTAATTCTGAGAACATGCTCATCAGTTTTGCATCAATTGATGCCTCTGATTTGCTAATCGTGCCGCTGCCATCTACATCTAACGTATCAAAATCGGTTGCTGCAAATGCCGCTGATGATGAAGCAAGAGCGATAAGTGCTAAAGTTTTATTAATGCTTTTCATAATATAATTCCTTCAAGTATATGTGTGCGATTAAGTGTTTTACTTTAAATCACGTTATTGTTCAGTACAGCCAGACTATTACAACTTGAATGCCAAGTTTTAAAAACTCATTAATTTCAACTGGTTAAAAGAGCACTTGGCTATTTTTGATAAATTTTTGGGGGTTTTGTGTTGCAAACTAGCAACAAAGGGTAAAGCTAAGTTTTTAAATACAATAAAAACAGCTAGTTACATAAAAGAAAAAAGCTACAATTTTCGGCGTAAATTGTAAGGATGGAGATTTATCGAAAAAAGAGACTAAATTTTAGCCGTGAGGGGAGCTAACGTATTAAAATAACTCACTCGTAAAACTAATCTATACAGCTGATTTTTATAGAAAATAAAAATTATTTTGTGAAGTTTTAAAAAATATGACTGCCACTCAAATAAAAAATGGCCATTTGTTGCTATTAAGCGAAAGTGCTTATTCTAATGGCAACTCAAGCATTGCGGGATCGATAAAGTGCTCTTTCATAAATGCCTTCATTTCATCTTCACTGGCTAAAAGTTTAATACCACAATTAACTCCCGCGGCGTGTTCTTTTACACTGCATATTTCGCCAGTAAATGCTTTATTGTTGGTATCAACCGTCACCGTGCATTGCATATCTTTAATATTTTCATCGTTTTGATCGCCGCGGACATCAAACATCACCCCGGTAAGCGAGATGTCTTTAATCACCCCTTCAAGTACTCTATCGTCACTGAGAGTTAATTTTGCAGGTAATAAGGTAGGTATGCGTGTTTGCGCGCGCAGTGCAAATAACTGCACTTGCGTAGGGTAATTAATAAAAATGAGCCTAGCAGGGTGTGAGGCAACCGACATAAGTTGCTGCCTAAATGCTATTACTTGTCCGCCACTGCCTTCTATAACCGCTCTTACCACCACCATTACACCGTCACGTAGGTAATCACTTGCAGCAGGTAAACGCTTTGAACTTGGGTAATTTAAAATAATAAATTTATTTTCTAGCAAGCCAATAAACTCTGTTTTTATGCGTTTACTACTGGTAGGCGTAACAATTTCCAAGTCGACCAATCGCCCTGTTGTTAACTGCTGTAATTTATCTAAATTAGAATGTGGCATGCCTGTTCCTAAGCATCATTTTTATATTATTACCCACGCCAAAAGGTCGGCGTAAATAGCACGAGTAAGGTGAATATTTCTAAGCGACCAAATACCATGGCAATAGTTAATAGCCATTTGGCACCATCGCTCACCGCCCCATAATGCGAGGCAACATCACCTAAGCCTGGGCCTAAATTATTTAAACACGCCGCCGTAGCAGAGAACGCGGTAATGTTGTCCATGCCGGTTCCCATTAGTGCCAGCATTATAATAATAAACACCAATGCGTACGCTGAGAAAAACCCCCAAACCGCTTCAACTACTTTATCGGGCAGGGCTTTACGACCAAGCTTAATAGAGTATATAGCACGTGGGTGCACTAATCGGTTAAGCTCACGTATGCCTTGTAGGTAAAGTAAAAACACGCGTACAACTTTCATACCGCCACCGGTTGAACCTGCACAGCCACCTATAAAGCTCGAAAAAATAAGCAATATAGGTAAAAACAGCGGCCAAGCAGAAAAGTTATCGGTGGCAAAACCGGCTGTGGTACTCATAGACACCGCCTGAAATAAGGCCTGATCGAGGGTTTCATCGCCATCGGCAAATATTTCGTTAGATGAGAGCACCGTAAAACAAATCACCACCAGCGCTAACTGTATCAGTAAAAAAACTTTAAATTCAGGGTCACGAATGTATACCTGAATATTACGACTCGCTACCGCCGCGTAATGCAGTGAAAAGTTAACCGCAGCAATAATTAAAAAGAAAACACATATAAAGTTAATGACAGGGCTATCAAAGTGCCCTATTGAGGCATCGTAAGTAGAAAAACCGCCAATCGCCACTGTAGAAAACGCATGGCATATAGCATCAAACCACTCCATACCTGCCGCCCAATACGCCAACATACAGGTTACCGTTAACGACACATAAATGTACCAAAGGTGCTTTGCGGTATCGGCAATGCGGGGGGTCATTTTTGAATCTTTTACTGGGCCAGGGATCTCAGCTCGGTATAACTGCATGCCACCGACCCCAAGCATGGGCAGAATAGCAACAGCAAGTACAATGATACCCATACCGCCAAACCACTGTAATTGCTGGCGATAAAACAAAACAGACTTAGGCAGGTATTCAATTCCGGTAAGTACCGTGGCCCCAGTGGTTGTAAGGCCAGAGAAGGCCTCAAACACCGCATCGGCCATAGACAAATTAGGTTCTTGTAAAAAAATCAGCGGTAACGATGCAAACGCCCCTAGTACCAGCCAAAATAGTACAACAATTAAAAAGCCTTCGCGTGCTTTTAAGTCGCCGTTTTCATGCCTGTTTGGGTAATAAGCTGTTAAACCAATAACCACACTAAATATAAACGCTAATACAAAAGGAACACCACCACCATCTTTATAAAATAAAGACACCACCGCAGGCGGCACCATGGTAATACTAAACAGCGCAACAAGTTGGCCAAGGATTTTTATGATGGTACGAAATTGCATGTAGCTTATCGCTTTTATTATTAGTAAATATAAGTGTGTAAGTTATTGTCTTACTCTTTGATAGTTAACTCAACTGCGCCATGGCTTAAATCAAAAATATCTTTAATGGCCTGTTTTGCTTGGCGGCTATCAATAGTAATAACCCATTCAATATTAGCAGTAAATTGTTTTTCTATATTAAGTACTTGATAATTGGTTTTTAACAATTGCTCTATTGCGCCCTGCATGCTGTATTCACTCTGGCCTACAATCTCGATACTCGGTACTTTAGTCACCGTTTTTAGCTGCGAAAGTGCATTATTAAGCGACCCACCATAGGCACGCACTAACCCACCGGTGCCCAGCTTTATACCGCCAAAATAACGGGTGACAACCGCAGTAATTTCGCCAAGTCCAGAACCCACCAGCACATTAAGCATCGGCTTTCCTGCGGTACCATTTGGCTCGCCATCATCAGAAAAACCATAAACATGGCTTCCGCCTGGGTTACCCGCTACGTGCGCCCAACAATTATGACGAGCATCTGGGTACTTTTCTTCAATGCTTTTAATAAATGCTTTAGCAGCCTGTAGGTCTGGCGTATGCGCGATATGAACTATAAAGGTGCTTTTTTTAATTTCTTCTTGATGAAACACATCATCGGCGGGGTATTTATATTCAGACATAATTAAAGCTCAATTAAAAATGGGGCCAAAAGGCCCCTTTGCATTCGCGTATTTTAGCGCGTATTGGCGAGCTCGTCTTTATTAGCTTAGTCGAGCGCTAAATCACGAGTCATATTTTCTAGGCTGTCTTCGTGAACAATAATATTGTCTTCAATACGAATACCGCCGTATGGTTTTAACGACTCAATTTTTTCCCAGTTAATAAACTGCTTACTGTCGGTTTGCGCTAAATCACCTAATAATGAGTCTATAAAGTAAAGCCCTGGCTCAATAGTAAACACTTGGTTTTTCTCTATTTTACGAGTACAACGCAAGAATGGGTGCCCTTCTGGCGATGGCTGGTGGGTGCCTTTATCATCACGCATAAAGCCGCCCATATCGTGCACTTGTAGGCCAAGGTGATGGCCCAAGCCATGAGGGAAAAATGTTGAGGTAATTTTACGTTCCACAATTTCTGTTGCAGGTAAGTTTACAATATTGAAGTCGCTAAGAATTTGCGCAATACGGTTATGGCAATCAACGTGTAAATCGCCATATAACATGCCAGGCTTTAATGCGTTGCCTAGCTCAATTTGTATTGCCGTCATAGTTTGTACTAGCTCAGCAAATTCGCCCTGTTTTTTAAAATCGTACGTACGGGTTATATCTGCGGCATACCCATTAAAGTTTGCGCCAGCATCGATTAAAAACGAATTATGAGTAAGCGGTGCTTTTGGCTCAAAATGTGTGTAATGCAAAATAGCGCAGTTTTCGTTAAGCGCTACTATGTTGCCATACGGCATTTCGTTTTCGCTTTGGCGTGTAGCCATAAGGTACGCTTGCTGAATATCAAATTCGCTACCACCATTATAAAACGTATCGCGTGCTGCTTTATGTCCATCTACCGCAATGCGGTTGGCTTGGCGTAAACATTCAAGCTCGTACTGCGTTTTATAAGCGCGGTTATAATGAAAATAGTTAAGTACCGGCTCAGGATTCATAATACTAAAGCCAAGCGCTTGCGCTACCTCTAGGTATTCGCCTATGTAAGCGTATTTAGCTTTATCGTAAGGTAATAGTTTTTCAACTTGATCAGGCTGTAGCAATAATTCTATATCAAAGTACTCAGCCCAAAAATCACGCGGCTCATCTGGTACTTTGTGCCAAAAATCAACTGGGCGGTAAAAAATAAGCTTAGGTTTATCGCTACCATTTACCACAATCCAACAATGTGGGTTATCAATAACAGGAAGCCATGCTTTAAAGTGTGGATTAACTTTAAATGGGTAATACATGTCGTCTAAAAACTGGCGCTTAGCTTGGCCTGAGTGAATAACTAAACCCTCGAGCCCTTCACGGTCACAAATTGTACGCGTACGTTGTTGTAATGTGGCAATATGCTCTGCATATAAAACGGCTAATTTATCCATTGTTAATCCATCTGTTAAATTTAACTTGCTTTGAGTCTACCACTTAAACGTAAAGCGCTCAAAAAAGGGGGATATTTAACATGTAAATATCCCCCTAATACTTATACCCATCGTGTTACGTTATTAGCCCTTTATTTAGCACGCTAGAATGGCTAAATATTTTAGGTAATTGGTATTACATAATTTACCCGCCCATTTTCATTTTGAGTAACGGCGCGAGCACGTTTCCTTCTCGGCCCATCCGGGTGTGATAAACCTGGCGATAAGCAAACACATTTTTTACGTAATCTCGCGTTTCTCTATACGGGATCAGCTCAACCCATAGCTCTGCTGGTATGGCTTCGTCAGGTAACCAACGTTTAATACGATGATACCCTGCGTTATAAGATGCCGTAGCAAGTATTTCATTCCCTTTGTTTTTCTTTTTTAAGTACTGCAAGTAACTAGTACCTAAGCGTATATTGGTTTTAGGTTGGTACAAACGCGTACTCGATACCCTTGCTTTGTTAACGTATTCTGCCGTACTAGGGAGCAATTGCATTAAACCACGCGCATTTGCATGCGAACGCGCATCTGGTGCAAACGAGCTTTCGCGCCGTGCAATTGCAATACTCCACGCGGGGTCTATTTTGCTGCGTTTACTGTAGCGCTCAAATATATCTTGAAATGCAAACGGAAAACGCAGTTCAACATAATCCCATGCTTTAATTTTAGCTAACGTGAAAATAACGTTATCGTGCCAATTGTTTTGCGCTGCAACCTTTGAGGCAGCTAGTTTTTCTTCATCAGTAGAGGTGTTCGTTAAGTAATTCCATTCTCGGCGTGCAGAGGTAAAACGCTCGAGTTCGTAAAGTGCTTTTGCACGTTTAAAGCCCGGCGCATTCTTCACCTTCTCTACTAGTTTTTGATCAACCTGCAAAGGCTGATTATTTAAATCAACCGGCAGCCCTAATCGTGCCGCCGCTAAAAAACCATAGTAATCGCGGTTAGCGGCCACTTTAGTCCAAATTTCGTCTGCTTTTTGTTGCTCGCCTCGCTTAGCATAGCTATAAGCAAGCCAATATTGCTGGCCTAAACTTAAATCGTCTTTACCTGTAAAAAAAGCCGCTATGCCTTCCCAGTCTTGGGTTTTAAGCATATTACCAAGTTGCCACTGAATTAGCTTTCTGTCTTGTCGCGCTTTAGGCACTTTATTAAGCCAAAAGCTGGCCTGCTTATGCCCACTTGAAGCAAGCGATAAAGCAAACGTGTAATATAGATCTGCTTTTTCTTCATCGCTGTAAGTAAACATTTTTTCTAGCTTTTGCCAGGCTCTTAAAGCCAACGCTTTATCGCGCCAAATTAAACGCTTAACACCATAAATGGCTATTTGCGCTTCTTTTGCTGACTTAGTTTTATAACGATACAAGCCTGCTGCCGCACTAGGGTCGCGGCGTACTTTTAAGTATAAATCGGCTAAGTAACGCTCGTTTTTAGGTAACAACGTTTTTAAATAAGGGAGTAAACTTTGCGTACCGCCCTGCGCTGCAAGCGTTATGCGCTTCCATATAAGTTCATTATTTAAATAGCCTTTTTTGCGCCAAAGCGAAAATAGCGGGTCGCATTCATTCGGTTGCGACTTACCCACCGTCCATAAATCGGTAACCTGATTAAAAATGGCTTTTTCTGGCGCCCCTAAATCAAGCTGAAAATCTAAAAACGTGCATGTTAGCGCTGCGTTAGACGTTTCTCGGTAGTTTTTTATATAAGCTGCTTTTTTATTGTTTTTTTCAAGATACTCTAACCACGCTTTGCGTACCGGCCACTCAAGCGGGGTATGTTCATAAATGGTTAGGTAATCTTCTATTTCGCTTTGGTATTTAAAATTGGGATGGCGTTGCCAATATGTTTTTTCGACATACGGCTTTAGCGGGTGGTCTAACCCGTTTATTGCTTCTTTAAAGTCTTGGTAGCTTCCATAGCGCACTTTTTTTTCAGCATCTAAAAACGCGTCATTATCGATACTCGCTTGGGCAGAACTAAAAGGAAGAATAAAGGCAGCTGCCACAGCGCTTAATAAAATTTTTTTCATAATATCCTTTAGGTTTAACGACCTGTCAGGGTTAATAATTTCCAGTTTGAGACACTAAAACAATAATGAGAGTGCCTTTAATAAAGTATGAACAACATTTAATTTACGCACTCATAATAATTAATGAGTACCTTTAGCATATTCCAGTACACCTTAGCACCAAACCAGCTATATTTTAACCAACCGTTTGTAACCGAGTTAAATTTTTCGTTGCATTTTAATTTTAAAGCAAGCACACTGGTCGAAATGCAAACTCATCGTACCAGTCTTAGTTCGTCAACTAGGGAGAATAATAATGTTATATAAAAGCGATTCCTTTGAAGTTAGCTTCCTAAAGGAAAACATCGCCGAGTTTAAGTTTTGTGTTGCAGGTTCTGTAAACACACTATCTCAGCAAACTCTTTCAGATTGTGCAGCAGCATTAAAAGAATTAGCGTCTAATTCTGATATCAAAGGCATGATTTTTACCAGTGATAAAGATCACTTTATTATTGGTGCAGATATCTTCGAATTTTTACCAACATTTACTAAACCAGAAGAAGAATTAGTAACGTGGATCAAAAACGCAACCGACGTTTTTGACACAATCGAAGACTTACCATTCCCAACTCTTAGCGCTATAAATGGCTTGGCACTTGGCGGCGGCTGTGAGTGGGCACTTGCTACCGATTATCGCGTTGCAAGCGAAACCGCTAAAATGGGCTTACCAGAAGTTAAACTAGGTATAATGCCTGGTTTTGGTGGCACAGTGCGCTTACCACGCATTATTGGCGCAGATAACGCCATGCTTTGGATCACCTCAGGCAAAGAAAACCGTGCCGCTGACGCCCTAAAAGTAGGTGCGTTTGACGCGGTAGTTAGTGCTGACAAACTTTTAGAGTCAAGCCTAGCAACACTTGAATTAGCAATTGCCGGCAAGCTAGATTGGCAGGCAAAGCGCGATGTTAAACTTCAGCCACTTAAATTAAACCGTGTTGAGCAAGGCATGAGCTTTGCAATGGCAGAAGGTATGGTAATGGGTAAAACCAAAGGCCACTATCCTGCTCCGGTTATGGCAGTTCGCACTATTAAAGCAGCGGCCAACTGTACTCGCGATGAAGCAATGGCAATCGAAAATGCTAACTTTGCAAAACTTGCGCGCACTAACGAAGCAGCTGCACAAACCGGTATTTTCTTAAATGACCAGTTTATTAAAGGCAAAGCACGTAAACTTGCTAAGCACAGCGATGTTGAAATTAAACAAGCGGCTGTATTAGGCGCTGGTATTATGGGCGGCGGTATTGCATACCAGTCTGCTTATAAAGGTACCCCAATTGTAATGAAAGACATCCAACAGGACGCGCTTGATTTAGGTATGGGTGAAGCATCTAAACTACTGGGTGCAAAAGTTAAACGCGGCCACATGCCTATGGAAAAAATGCTGGCAACGCTTAGCAAAATTAAGCCAACGCTTAACGATGCAGACCTACAAAACGCCAACATTATTGTTGAAGCCGTAGTAGAAAATCCTAAAGTTAAGCAAGCGGTATTAGCTGACCTTGAAAAGAACATGCCTGAAGGCACGGTACTTACATCAAACACATCGACTATTTGTATCGACTTACTTGCAGAAGCGTTAGAAAAGCCAGAAAACTTCTGTGGTATGCACTTTTTCAACCCAGTGCCAAAAATGCCATTAGTAGAAATTATCCGTGGTGCAAAAACCTCTGATAAAACAATTAATGCAGTTGTTGATTACGCTCTTAAACTTGGCAAGTCTCCAATTGTTGTAAACGATTGCCCAGGCTTTTTTGTAAACCGTGTTTTATTCCCTTACTTTGCAGGCTTTAGCAAATTAGTTGTTGAAGGCGCTAACTTTGCAAAAGTAGATAAAGTAATGGAAAACGTATTTGGCTGGCCAATGGGCCCGGCTTACCTGCTTGATGTTGTAGGTATTGATACGGCGTATCACTGTACTGGCGTAATGGCTGACGGATTCCCTGAGCGTATGGCACGCGCAGAAAAAGATCCGGTGACTGTTTTTGCTAACGAAAAACGTTTTGGTCAAAAGAACAAAGCTGGTTTTTACAAGTACGAAACAGACCGTCGTGGTCGTCTTAAAAAATCAACCGATGCAACAGCAGTTGAGCTACTAGCGCCAATTACTGATGCACCGAAAGAATTTGATAAACAAGAAATTATCGACCGTTGTATGATCCCAATGATCAACGAAGTGCTTCTTTGTTTACAAGAAGGCATTGTTGCTTCTCCTCAAGAAGCTGATATGGCCCTTGTATACGGCGTTGGCTTCCCTCCATTTAGAGGCGGCGCGTTCCGTTACTTAGATCAAACAGGTTTAGCTAACTTTGTTGCAGCAGCAGACAAATATGCTCACCTAGGTGCGATTTACCAAGTATCAGAGCAAACTCGCAAATGGGCCGAAGAAGGTCGTGTTTTCTATAAGGTGGAAGGTTAATATCATGAATAATCCAGTAATTGTAGATTGTATCCGCACACCAATGGGTCGCTCAAAAGGCGGCGTATTTAAAAACAAGCGTGCGGAAGATTTAAGTGCTCACCTTATGAAAGGGTTATTAGAGCGCAACCCAGCAGTTGATCCTGCATCAATTGACGATATTTATTGGGGCTGTGTACAGCAAACATTAGAGCAAGGCTTTAACGTTGCACGTAACGCATCGTTACTTGCAGGTATTCCACACTCAGTACCTGCTACAACCGTTAACCGTTTATGTGGCTCGTCAATGCAAGCATTGCATGACGCTGCACGCGCAATTATGACAGGCGCTGGTGACACTTACCTAATTGGTGGTGTTGAGCACATGGGTCACGTTCCTATGACTCACGGTAACGATTTTCACCCAGGCTTAGCTACATCAATTGCACAAGCATCTGGTTCTATGGGCTTAACAGCTGAATACCTTGCTACTATTCACGGTATTAGCCGTCAACAGCAAGATGAGTTTGCTTATCGCTCACATCAACGTGCACATGCTGCAACAGTTGAAGGGCGTTTCCGCCGCGAAATTTTAGCAATGGAAGGTCACGCAGCTGATGGCTCTTTAATTTTAGTTGAAGATGATGAAGTAATTCGCCCTGAAACAACGGTTGAAGGTTTATCTCAGCTTCGCCCAGTATTTAACCCAGCTTCTGGCTCGGTTACTGCGGGTACGTCTTCTGCACTTTCTGATGGCGCATCAGCCATGTTAGTAATGAGCGAAGAAAAAGCAAAAGAGCTTGGTTTACCAATTCGTGCACGCGTTAAAGCAATGGCTGTTGCCGGTTGCGATCCATCAATCATGGGTTACGGCCCAGTACCAGCAAGTAAAAAAGCACTTGCACAAGCAGGTATTACTATTGATGACATTGACGTAGCAGAGCTTAATGAAGCATTTGCAGCACAATCACTGCCTGTACTTAAAGACTTAGGTTTAGCAGACGTGGTTGATGAAAAAGTGAATTTAAACGGCGGCGCAATCGCACTTGGTCACCCACTAGGTTGTTCAGGTTCGCGTATTAGCACCTCGCTTATTCACTTAATGGAAGACAAAAATGCAAAATATGGTCTAGCTACTATGTGTATTGGTTTAGGCCAAGGCATTGCGACTGTATTTGAACGTGTTCAAGACTAATTATTAGCTTAAACATGTAAACCATCTTGGTGATTAAAAAGGCGAACTAGCGCAAGTTAGTTCGCCTTTTTTTATGCCACCAGCTTATTGCTGATATGAATAATGTGATCGGGTGTATTAAATTTAAACCAGATTATTTTTTACTGTATTACGCTTACCCGTTATATGCAAAACAGTTAACCAAACAGATTAATTGCGCTAAACTACCCGACCAAACCAAGCCGCGACTATTTTTACAGGTAACTTTTTATGAGCTTTGATAATCCCGATCACCAATTAGACGCCATGGGCCTACGCTGCCCAGAACCTGTAATGATGTTACGCGCTGCAATTCGTAAGATGAACGAAGGTGAAACGTTATTAATTACCGCTGATGACCCATCAACCACTCGCGATATTCCAAGTTTTTGTACGTTTATGGATCACACGCTGGTGGCCACAGACGCCGATGAAGCACCGTATAGGTATGTGGTGAAGAAAGGGTTATAGGTTTGAAAGTTGGTTTAGTAAGTTGGGTTATTTTTGAATATTTAACGCATCGTTAAGAACTTAAACCAGATGTAGGTTGGGTAGAGTTTACGAAACCCAACTTGTTTTATAACACCGAAATTTTATTCATCATACAAAGTGGTTGAATCATTATTGCACTCCCAATCTTGGCTTAGTTTTGATTTTTTAACGTATTGATGAAAGCTTGAAAATGGCCAATCACTCACTTTAATAACATGGTTATGTTTCACCGGGTTGTAGTGAATATAATTAATATGATTATTTAAGTCTTCTTCATCTCTAATTTTATGTTCCCAATAGCGACGCTGCCAAATCCCGCGCTCTCCTTTCGCTATTCGACTTTTATTACAAAACTCTGTTGCTGGCAGCTCTCGAGAAAAACCTGATTTTATAAGTCGCCAACGCATTGCGTAATTACTATCACCTTTAGGTAATTGCCAAATAGCATGAAGGTGATCGGGCATGATAACAATTGCAATCGTCTTTATTGGATGCTTTTTTGCCACCTTTGAATATACACGGCGTAATAACTCTATATTTTCCACAAGCAAAGGCTGAGATCTATCTTCTAAATTTACCGTAAAAAAATAACATGCGCCCGCCTCTAACATACGTTTATAACGCATATTTTTATCCATAAAATAAACAGATAAATAAGAGTATAGATTAGTTTTGTTAATTATAATCAAGACAAGTTTACGTAACTCAACGTATTTGATAACCACCAGCACAGTTTTATTCGCCGCATATGTTGGGTTTCGTTTCACTTTACCCAACCTACTTAAAATCTACTTATCCATTATCGCGCTTTTGATTTACGACTGTAATTAATACTAACTAAGCTCATTAATTTGATTGTATATTTATAGCAATCAATAAAAATTATTATTGATGTAGGTTGGGTTGAGTTTTACGAAACCCAACGTATTTGATAACCAGCAGAACTGTTTTACTCACAGCACATGTTGGATTTCGTTTCACTCTACCCAACCTACTTAAAATCTACTTATCTGTTACCGCGCTTTTGGTTTACAACTGTAATTAGACTAACTAAGCTCATTAATTTGATTGCAAGTTTATAGCAATCAATAAAATTATTATTGATGTAGGTTGGGTTGAGTTTTACGAAACCCAACGTATTTGATAACCAGAAGAACAGTTTTATTCGCCGCACATGTTGGGCTTCGTTTCACTCTACCCAACCTACAACGTCCTTGTCACAAATCTCTAAGCCCACTCGGGCAGCTAAAAGCTGACAGCTCCCAACTAACAGCTATTTCTTAGTAATCGTCACTTTCGGCTTATCGTAGTCACTGTAATCAATGCTGACTATGTATGTGCCTTTTATTGCAGGTGAGTAACTAAAGTAATTATAAATAGTATTACAGTCTGCAAGTACGGGTTGGCCGAGCGTTAGTTTTTGCCCTGCAGGTTGTGCGTCGCTATAGCCGCAGTTGTAGCCTTCACTAAAATCGGCGTCGGCTATTTTAAATTCGTACACTTTACCTGGGGTACTAAATTTAACTTCTGCTTGGTAAAGCGCGCCGCCTACTGGCATAAACTGGTACTGAGGCTCTGCATCCCAAAGCGTAAAATCGCCTCTTAGGTAAACTGTTTTATCCAGCTCTTGCTGCGGCAGTACGTCGTTAATAGACACTTGGCTAGTACACGCTGTGAGTAAGCCGGCAATGGCAAGCGTTAAAATTCGTTTCATTGGTATCATTAATGGGTTTCCTTCGTTCTGTTAAAACTAAAAAGCCAGCAATACGCTGGCTTTTTATTGGCTTAAGCGGTGTTATTTTTGTAGTACAGATATATCTGCAATATCTAAAAATAAGCGGCTTAACTGGCTTAATAGTGCGAGGCGATTTTGCTTTACAGCTTCATCGTCGGCCATAACCATGACGTTGTCAAAAAAGTTATCAACACTTTGGCGAATACCAGCCAATTGGCTTAATGCCTCTTGGTAGTTTCCATCGGCGTAAAGTGGTGCAAGCTCAGTCGCAAATTTTGCTACTTGTGATGCTAATACTTTTTCAGCGTCGTCGCTTAATAGGCTCTCATCAACATCACCTTCGGTGGTAATGTTATTTTTAGCTAGTATGTTACCTACACGCTTATTCGCTGCTGCAAGCGCTTCTGCGGCGTCTAACGTACGGAAGTGGTTTACGGCTTTAACACGACGGTCAAAGTCAGTAGGCTTAGTAGGACGACGTGCCAGTACTGCCTGAATAACATCTACTTCAATACCTTCGTCTTGATACCATGCGCGGAAGCGCCCTAGCATAAAGTCAAATACATCGGTTGATACATTTAGGTTAGTAAGCTTTTCGCCAAACAGTGTTTGTGCTTTTGCTACTAGGTCTAAAATATCAAGCGGTAGCTCTTTTTCTACCATGATACGCAGTGCACCAATGGCAGCACGACGAAGTGCAAATGGGTCTTTGTCACCTTTTGGTGCTTGGCCTATACCAAAAATACCCACCAGCGTATCAAACTTATCTGCAATTGCTACTGCACAGCTGATTAGGTTTGTAGGTAAATTGTCGCCCGCAAAACGCGGCATGTATTGCTCGTTTTGTGCAATAGCTACATCTTCTGCTTCGCCATCAAAGCGTGCATAGTGCATACCCATTACACCTTGCACGTCGGTAAATTCCATTACCATTTCGGTCATTAAGTCTGTTTTACTTAATAGGCCAGCACGTTTTGCAAGGTCTTTGTCGGCACCTAGTTGCTCTGCAATGTAGCCGGCAAGTTCGCTAATACGTACAGATTTATCTTTAAGCGTACCTAACTGCTTTTGGAATAAAACAGTATCAAGTGATTCTAGGCGGCTTTCTAGGGTTTTCTTTTTATCTGTTTCAAAGAAGAACTGCGCATCGGCTAAACGTGGGCGCACTACTTTTTCGTTACCAGATATGACCACACTTGGATCTTTACTTTCGATGTTAGATACAAACAAAAACTTATTTAAAAGTTTGCCGTTTTGATCTAATAGCGGGAAGTATTTTTGATCGTCCTTCATGGTGTAAATTAGTGCTTCGGCAGGTACATCTAAAAATGCTTCTTCAAATGTTGCCGTTAACGTTACTGGCCACTCTACTAGAGAAGTAACTTCTTCTAATAAGTCTTCATCCATCGCAACAACCGCATTCACTGCGTTTGCCGCTTTTTCTATTTGTGCACGGATTTGCGCTTTACGTTGTTCGTAATCAGCAATAACGTAGGCTGATTTTAATACGTCGAACACGTCATCTGCATGGTTAATGGTGATTTTTTCTGGATGATGAAAACGGTGGCCTTGTAACTGATTAGTTACTTGCTTACCTAAAATTTCGCCTTCAATAAGTTCATCACCAAATAAAATAGTTACGGTATGAACTGGGCGAATAAATTGTGTTTTATTCGCGCCCCAACGCATTGGCTTAGGTATTGGCAGCTTTGCTAACGACTTTGTAATGGCATCGCTCATCAGCGTTTTGGTTTCTTGTCCTGCTACTTTAGCAATATGTAAAAGCCAAGCGCCTTTATCGGTCTCAAGAGTTTGTGCTTCACTTACGTCAATACCACAACCACGTGCCCAACCCATTGCTGCTTTAGTTGGGTTACCTTCGCTATCGAACGCTGCTTTAGTTGCAGGGCCACGCTTTTCTACTTCTTTATCTTGCTGCTTTGCTTCAAGCGCTTTTACTTGTAAACCTAAACGACGAGGCGATGCATACCAGCTTACGCCTTCATGCCCAAGCTCTAGTGTTTCAAGCTCTGCAGTTAAGTTTGCGGCAAAGGCTTCTGCTAATTTGCGCAGTGCTTTTGGTGGCAGCTCTTCGGTGCCAATTTCTACTAATAAATTTTGTGCTGACATGCTTACTTATCCTTACACAGCGGGAAACCAAGCGCTTCACGTGCATCGTAATAGCTTTGTGCACACGCTTTTGATAACGCTCGAACGCGTAAAATATAACGCTGACGTTCGGTTACTGAGATTGCATGGCGCGCATCGAGTAAGTTAAACGCGTGCGATGCTTTCATTACTTGCTCGTAAGCAGGTAGTGGTAAATTTGCTTCAATTAGCTTTTGGCTCTCAGCTTCACACTTATCAAACTGTGCAAATAAGTCATCTACGTTTGCGTGTTCAAAGTTGTAAGTAGATTGTTCTACTTCATTTTGATGGAATACATCGCCGTAAGTTACACGCCCTAATGGACCGTCTGCCCATACTAGGTCGTAAATACTGTCTACGCCTTGAATGTACATTGCTAAACGCTCTAGGCCGTAGGTAATTTCACCGGTTACAGGAGAGCACTCTAAGCCCCCTACTTGCTGAAAGTAAGTAAACTGCGTTACTTCCATACCGTTTAGCCAAATCTCCCAACCTAAGCCCCATGCGCCTAGTGTTGGCGATTCCCAGTTATCTTCTACAAAGCGTACTTCGTGCGTTAGGGTATCAATACCCATTGCTTCTAATGAGCCTAGGTAAAGATCTTGAATGTTATCTGGTGATGGCTTTAAAACTACCTGAAATTGGTAGTAATGCTGTAAGCGGTTTGGGTTTTCACCATAGCGGCCATCAGTAGGACGGCGACACGGTTGTACGTATGCGCTCGACATTGGCTCAGGGCCAATAGATTTTAAGAATGTTTGCGGGTGAAATGTCCCTGCGCCCACTTCCATATCAAGTGGTTGAATAATGACACAGCCTTGCTGCGCCCAATAATCCTGTAAAGCCAGGATCAAACCTTGAAAGGTTTTAACGTCATATTTTTGCATATTTGGCTTTTTACTATCTGAAAGTAGCGTGAAAATTACCCTCAGTATACCTTGTGCACACGCAGGTTTTAAGCAGTTTGTGCGGTTGTTAAAATAAAAAAGGAGCCATTAGGCTCCTTTTAAGATGTAAGTATAATTTTTTACACGTCTAAGTTAACTACGCGAAGTGCGTTGGTTTCTATAAACTCACGACGTGGCTCAACTTGATCGCCCATTAATGTTGCAAACAATTGATCTGCCGCTACAGCATCTTCAATTGTTACTTGTAACATACGACGAGCTGAAGGATCCATTGTGGTTTCCCACAGTTGGCTAGGGTTCATTTCGCCTAATCCTTTATAGCGCTGAATGTAGATCCCGCGCTTAGATTCAGCGATCAACCATTCCAAAGCATCCACAAAGTTATCAACAGGTTTTGTTTTCTCACCACGTTGAACATATGCGCCTTCTTTTAAGATGTTTGCGATCTTCGTGCCAGTAACAGCAATGCGTTGGTAGTCACGAGATGCAATAAAGTCGTAATGTAATACGTGTGCTTTATCCACACCGTGCTGACGAATATTCACAACCGGGAAGTACAAGTTGCGCTCTGCATCATGCTCTGTTCCAGCGTGGAAAATTGTCGCATCTTCATCACGTTCAACTAAGTCGTCAACTAGCTCTTTAGTCCACTCAATTACTTTAGCTTCGTTAGATAAGTCTTCTACTTTTAACTCGCTTTGGTAAATCAAACGTTCCATTACCGTGTTAGGGTATTTACGTTTTAAGCGCTCAATGACTTTTACTGTGTTTTGGTAATCTTGTACTATTTGCTCAAGCGCTTCACCTTCAATTGCACTTGCATCTTCGCTTGTGTAAAGCGCGGCATTATTTAGTGCAAGTGATGTTAGGTACTCTACAAGTGCAGGATCGTCTTTAATATAACGCTCTTGCTTACCTTTTTTCACTTTATAAAGTGGCGGTTGTGCAATGTAAATATAACCACGCTCAACAATTTCTGGCATTTGGCGATAGAAGAACGTTAGTAGCAATGTACGAATGTGAGAACCATCCACGTCCGCATCGGTCATGATAATGATGCTGTGGTAACGTAGTTTTTCTGGGTCATATTCATCACGGCCAATACCACAACCTAGAGCTGTTATTAGAGTTGCTACTTCTTGTGAAGAAAGCATCTTATCAAAGCGTGCTTTCTCTACGTTCAAGATTTTACCTTTAAGTGGCAAAATTGCTTGGTTTTTACGATTACGACCCTGCTTGGCTGAACCGCCAGCTGAGTCACCCTCCACTATGTATAGTTCAGATAATGATGGGTCTTTTTCTTGGCAGTCTGCTAATTTACCAGGTAAACCTGCTAAATCCATAGCGCCTTTACGACGAGTCATTTCACGGGCTTTGCGCGCCGCTTCACGTGCTCGTGCTGCATCAATAATTTTACCAACAACAATTTTGGCATCCATTGGGTTTTCTAATAAGAAATCAGAAAACTTTTCAGCCATTGCTTGCTCAACCGCAGATTTAACTTCGCTTGATACGAGCTTGTCTTTAGTTTGTGATGAGAACTTAGGATCAGGTACTTTAACACTTACAACCGCTGTTAAGCCTTCACGCGCATCATCGCCCGTTGCATTACTGGTTGTTTTAGCTTTTTTGTTAAAGCCTTCTTTTTCCATGTAGTTATTAAGTGTACGTGTTAGCGCAGACCTAAAACCGGCTAAGTGAGTACCACCATCACGTTGTGGAATGTTATTAGTAAAACAGTAAATGTTTTCTTGGAAGCCATCGTTCCACTGCATTGAAACTTCAACGCTAATACCATCTTCTTCACGCTCGTGAGTAAAATGGAATACACCTTTATGTACAGGTGTTTTATTGCGGTTTAAGTATTCAACAAACGCTTGAATACCGCCATCATATTTAAAGTGGTCGGTTTTATTTTCTTCGCGTTCATCAGATAAGATGATGCTTACACCAGAGTTCAAAAACGATAGCTCGCGTAAACGCTTAGCTAAAATATCATAATGAAAATCAAGGTTTGTAAATGTTTCGCCACTTGGCCAAAAACGCAGTTCAGTACCCGTAGTGTCAGCATCGCCAATAACAGTTAATGGAGCGTTAGGTACGCCCATGCTGTAAGTTTGCTCGTGCAATTTGCCTTCACGACGAATAGTAAGAGTTAGTTTTTCTGATAATGCATTTACTACCGATACACCAACACCGTGTAAGCCACCTGATACTTTATAAGAGTTATCATCAAACTTACCACCGGCATGAAGTACCGTCATGATAACCTCGGCAGCAGACACACCTTCTTCTTCATGGATAGAAGTTGGGATGCCACGACCGTTATCTCTTACAGAGACTGAACCGTCTAAGTGAATCGTTACATAAATATCATCACAATGACCTGCTAAGGCTTCATCGATAGAGTTATCAACGACCTCAAACACCATGTGGTGTAAGCCTGTGCCATCATCGGTGTCCCCTATATACATTCCAGGACGCTTTCTTACTGCGTCTAATCCTTTAAGTACTTTAATACTCGACGAATCATAATTCTCAGACATGGTTAATCCCACTTATCTTGTTATTAGGTTGCCATGTTTCACGTGGAACATTTGTAGTTCTCGTTGCATGGGTTCCACCACAGCAGAAATACTTTCAGACAAAATTGAAGAAATAAAAATTTGAGAACTGCAGTGAGCCAATAATTGTCCCACTTTCTCTTTTGTATCCTCGCCTAACTCTGAAGGTAGATCATCTATTAGCAATATAGATTGCTTATCTGTCTCTGACTCAATTAAACTATTTTGCGTTACTTTTAACGCATAAAGCAATAACTTCAATTGACCGCGTGAAAACGTATTCTCTACGCTGTTGCCAGCGACACTAAAACTAAAATCGGCCTTATGAGGGCCTTTACTTGTAAAACCTTGGCGAGCGTCTCGCTCAAAGTTTTGCTCTAATGCATCACTTAAAGACTCACTGTCTTTCCAACCTGCATTAAAGTTGATTTCTAAATCGCGTATAAGCGTTAATTCTGCACACATTTTATCAAAAAACTGCTGCTTAAACCTACTTATATACGCCATTCTTAATTTATTTATTTGTTCTGCCAGTCTAACAAATTCTTTGTCCCAAAACCTAATTTGGTCAAAATAATTCTTTGGCTTACTTTTTAATAATGCATTGCGTTGTTTAAGCACTTTATTAAACGACTGCCATAAGTAAAAAAACTCATGTTCCACGTGGAACAAACCCAAATCTAAAAACTTACGTCGCTCTTTTGGACCACCAAAAAACAATGAATAGCTTTCGGGTGTAATAATTTGCACAGGCATTAACTGTGCAAGTTCAGAGATTTTTCTACTGGCTTTGCCTTGTATTTTTAAATTGGTTTCACCACTTTGGGTTTTACTAATCCCAATAGGAATAGACAAGTCGTGTAGCGCTTTGCGGCCGTGTATTACAAACTGATCTTGCTGATGTTGAATAATACTTTTATGTTTAGGTGTTCGAAAAGATTTGCCGTGAGAAAGGTAATAAATAGCCTCTAAAAGGCTGGTTTTTCCGCTGCCGTTTTCACCATAAATTATATTAACGCCGTTGACTGGTTCTAGCGTCAGTGCCTCAATATTACGAAAATACTTGAGGCTCAAGTGACTTAAACTCATTTATAATGGGTATCTTATAATCGCATAGGCATAACCACGTACATTGCTTCTTCATCGCCCGCACCTTCAATAAGTGCACTGCTGTTTGAATCTGCTAATGTAAATAGTACATCTTCTGTTTTTAATGTATTTAGTACATCTAATACATACGATACATTAAAACCAATTTCTAGCTCATCACCCTCATACATTACTTCTACTATTTCCTCAGCCTCTTCTTGCTCAGGGTTATTAGCCGTAATTTTAAGTAAGCCATTGGCAAGGTTTAAACGCACACCTCTAAATTTTTCGTTAGATAAAATAGACACACGTTGAAACGCATTACGTAACCATTCACGGTTAGCGGTAATTACTTTATCTCCACCACGAGGTAATACGCGGCGATAATCAGGGAAGCGGCCATCCACTAACTTACTTGTAAAAGTAAATTCCACATCGATAATACGAATATGGTTAGCGCCAAATTGAATAGTAACTAATTCTTCGTCGGCAACCATAAGGCGCATAATTTCTTGCACACCTTTGCGCGGTATTATTAATTGGCGCTGCGTATTTAACGATTGGCCTAATTCTTTTTGCGCTATTGCCAAACGGTGGCCATCGGTGGCTACTGTTTTTATGTCGCTATTATCTACTTCAAACGACATGCCATTTAAGTAATAACGAACGTCTTGGTTAGCCATTGAAAAATGTGTGCTTTCAAGTAACTTACGTAACTCTAAACGCGTTAGCTGAAACTCAACCTCGCCATCCCACTGCTCTAAATTAGGGAAGTCTTCCGCGGCAAGCGTAGTAAGTGAAAAGCGGCTTTTACCACTGGTTAAAAGCAGTTGGTGCTCTTGTAAGCTCAATGTAAGCTCAGAACCATCAGGCAGGCTTTTACAAATATCGAGTAATTTTTTAGCAGGTAGCGTTAACTTTGTATCGGCAATATCATCACCAACAAAAACACCTGCAACTAGTTCAATTTCAAGGTCTGTGCCTGTCATTGAAAGTTGCCCGTTTTCTACCACTAACAATACATTAGATAATATAGGTAACGTATGTTTACGTTCAATCGCACCCGATACTTGCACTAATGGCTTTAAAAATTGTTCTCTTGAAATGGTTATTTGCATAATAAAGTCAGCCCTAAGATGACAACGTTCTTATTAAATTTTGATAATCTTCTTTTATTTCGTGGCTTTCATCACGAAGTGATTTAACCTTTCTACACGCATGTAATACCGTGGTGTGGTCACGTCCACCAAATGCGTCACCAATCTCAGGTAAGCTGTGATTAGTTAATTCTTTAGATAATGCCATAGCTACCTGACGCGGCCTCGCGATAGAGCGGCTGCGACGCTTAGATAACAGATCTGACACACGTATTCTGTAATACTCAGCCACGGTGCGCTGTATGTTGTCTATAGTGACAAGTTTATCTTGTAGTGCCAATAAATCGCGCAGCGCTTCTTTTACAAAGTCGATAGAAATTGGACGCCCGGTAAAATTAGCATTAGCTATTACACGGTTAAGCGCACCTTCTAATTCACGTACGTTTGAGCGTAATTTTTTAGCGATAAAAAAAGCGACTTCGTGCGGTAAATTAATTTTACTCTGCTGCGCTTTTTTCATCAAAATGGCAACGCGCGTTTCAAGCTCTGGCGGCTCTATAGCAATCGTTAAACCCCAACCAAATCGTGATTTAAGCCTGTCTTCTACGCCCTCAATTTCTTTTGGGTAGCGGTCAGAGGTTAAAATAATTTGCTGATTACCTTCTAATAATGCATTAAAGGTATGAAAAAATTCTTCTTGTGAGCGCTCTTTATTAGCAAAAAATTGAATATCATCAATCATTAGCGCATCTACACTACGGTAATAACGTTTAAATTCTTCAATGGCATTATTTTGTAGTGCTTTTACCATGTCTTGCACAAAACGCTCAGAATGCATGTAAACAATTTTAGCATCGGGCTTGTTAGCCATAATGCCATTACCTACTGCATGTAATAAGTGAGTTTTACCTAAGCCTGTACCACCGTAAATAAATACTGGGTTAAAGGCAGAGCCAGGGTTATCTGCAACTTGTGTTGCAGCCGCTTTTGCTAGCTGGTTAGATTTACCCTCAACAAAGCTGTCAAAGGTATAGTTATCTTTTATATTAGATTTATAGCCTGATTTAGGCGCAGGCTCTACTGCTGCTTTTTGTTCTACAGGTTGCTGTTTAGCAGGTGCCTGTGAACTAGGTGATGCAGGGGCTTCAACACTTGGCGCCGCCGCTTGAGTATTTAGTAGTGGTTTACTACCTACATCAAAACGCAATTCGGGCGCTTCATCACCACAAATTTCTACCAGTAACTCATTAATACGGTTTAAATACTTTTCTCTTACCCAATCAAGAACAAAGCGATTAGGTGCGTAAATCGTTAAGGTATCTTCGGTACTTTCTGCTTGTAGTGGTCTTACCCACATACTGAATTGTTGCGAAGGCAACTCATCTTGCAATACATATAAACAACTTTGCCAAACCGACAGATACACAGTTAAACTCCCAGAGGTATAATTTTTATTCCCGCACATCAATAATGATTAAAAATCATGCATTTATTGCGTTCAATTGGCCAGCTACCCGACCCAAGACCGGGTATTATGAAGGCACTTTATCCACAAGTAAAAGATTGATTTTTATAAAATTGTTGATATCAGTGTATAAATATCTTAACAGACTGATTTATAGCGACTTTTATTTTAAAGCCTGATAACAGATCATAACAAAAACACACTGAGATCGCGAACCAATTTTACGATCTAAATGAGTTTTCCCATGCTTTTATTCACTTTTTAAACACCAGCTGTGGAAAACTTCTTAATTATGATGATCCTAGTTGATCACCCTACTTTATTACGATCCACATTCTTTTAGTCAGTCTCGGCCATTAATTCGCCTTTTTGCGTAAAAGCAGACCATTTTGCTTTAAAATTAATCCATAAATATCAAGCCAGCGTACAAAAAATGTAATAAACACGGTGTTTACAGCGCAATTATGATTGACTTTAAAGTGCTTAATCTATAATATCTCGCGCTCGCAATGGCACCTGTGCCAGGATCGCGACCTGCATAGGATGTTTTAACTTTAACCGATCGGATGAGATTGTTATGAAAAGAACTTTTCAACCTAGCGTTTTAAAACGCAAACGTGCACACGGCTTCCGTGCTCGCATGGCAACTGTAAATGGCCGTAAAGTATTAGCACGTCGCCGCGCTAAAGGCCGCAAAGTTCTTTCTGCTTAATATATAAGTGGAAGACTTTAGCTTTGGCAGGGAGTTACGTCTGTTAACTCCCTCGCATTACTCTCGCATATTTAACGAACCCGCTCGGGCTGCAACTCCTTTATTTACTCTTTTAGCTAAACCTAATGACCAAGATAAACCTAGGTTAGGACTCACTGTTGCAAAAAAACGTGTAAAAAAGGCATGCCAACGAAACCGTATTAAACGACTCGCTCGCGAAAGTTTTCGTTTAAATCAACACACCATCGATAATATCGATATTGTGCTTATGGTAAAAAGTGGTATTGATGAGCAGTCTAACGAAGAAATAACTAAACAACTTACAAAGCTGTGGCGTAAAATAAATGAACGCTGCAAACCTGGTGCACCTAAACCACCACCTTTTAAAAAACGCCCAAACAAATCAGCTAAATCTAATAAACAAACCCGATAGCAATAGAATTGCAGGGTTAATTAGGGTATCTTTAGCTCACCTTTTAATCATGCGTTTAAAATCTCTAATTGAGCCTTTAAATACATGGTATCTATTCACTAAATATACGCAGGGGTATAAACACCATGAGGTTACTTAAACCACTTGTTGCTATTCCAAAGCGTTGTTTAGTGTTATTTATCCGCGGTTATCAAATGTGGATAAGCCCACTACTAGGCCCGCATTGTCGTTTTAATCCAAGCTGCTCTCATTACGCTATTCAAGCAATTAATTTGCATGGATTTGTAAAAGGGAGTTGGTTAGCACTTAAACGCATATTAAAATGCCATCCTTTACATTCAGGCGGAGAAGACCCCGTTCCTGAAAAATTAACCCGTATTAACCACCAACACGAGAAATAAGAGCTGTTATGGAATCGCAACGCACGTTTTTATTAATCGGTTTAATGTTAGTGTCGTTTTTATTATTTCAAGAATGGAATAATGACTACAACACACCTAAAGCCGATCCTAGTGCCACTACACAAACACTAAACACAACGTCACCAGAGTCAGATGATTATATACCGTCATCGTCAGATTCAGGTTTACCTGCTTCGGCTACCGCTGCTAAGCGTTCAGTTATTGACATTACGACTGACGTTTTCAAAGTAAAAATAGACACCAAAGGCGGTGACATTGTTGAAGCAGACTTACTCCAATATGAAGAAGTAAAAGGTGAAGAAACACCATTTATGCTTCTAGGCGAGTTTGATGGCAATCAATACTTCTCACAAAGTGGTTTAATTGGTTTAAATGGCCCAGACGCATCAGCGAATGGTCGCCCTACTTACCAAGCAACGCAAAAAGCCTACACGCTAAGCGGTGATGAGCTACGTGTACCACTTACCTATGTTGATAGTAATGGCGTTAGCTTCACTAAAACATACGTATTTAAAAAAGGTCAATACGATGTAGGCCTAGAGTACACAGTAAATAATGCTACAAGTGCGCCAGTGCAAGTACAGCTATACACGCAAATTAAGCGTACCGTACAAGAAAAAGGCAGCTTAGTAGATCAAAACTATTTAGGTGCAGCTTACGGTACTGATGAAGAGTCGTACGAAAAATACAGCTTTTCAGATATGGCTGACAAAAACCTAAATAAAAACACCCAAGGCGGTTACGTTGCATTTATTCAGCATTACTTTGTAAGTGCATGGGTACCTAAGCAAGACGAAACACACACGCTTTACAGCTTAATTACTAAAAGTAATGCCGCTATTATTGGTACAAAAGCAGCGCCTATAAATGTACAAGCCGGCAGCGAGCAAACTCTTAATGCGACTTACTACATGGGTCCTAAAGAGTCAGATATTCTTGAAGCGATTCACCCAGATTTAGACTTAACTGTAGATTACGGTTGGTTATGGTTTATTTCGCAGCCTTTATTTGTACTTCTTAAATGGTTACACAGCATTTTAGGTAACTGGGGTGTCGCTATTATTGCCATCACTATTATCGTTAAATCGTTAATGTACCCACTGACTAAAGCGCAATACACGTCAATGGCTAAAATGCGTGCCCTTCAGCCTAAAATGGCTGCACTAAAAGAAAAATATGGTGATGACCGTCAAAAGTTCGGCCAAGCTACTATGGAAATGTACAAAAAAGAAAAAGTTAACCCTATGGGTGGCTGTTTCCCTATTTTGCTACAAATGCCAATTTTCTTAGCACTATTTTACGTATTCTTAGAATCAACAGAGCTGCGCCATGCAGAGTTCATTCTTTGGCTAACAGACCTATCTACAAAAGACCCATACTACGTATTACCAATATTATTTGGTGCAAGTATGTTTGTGACGCAAAAACTACAACCAATGACGGTTACCGATCCTATGCAGCAAAAAATGATGACCTTTATGCCGGTTATCTTCTCTGTATTCTTCTTATGGTTCCCATCTGGTTTAGTACTTTACTGGTTAGTGTCTAACCTTATTTCTATTGTCCAGATGCTTATCATCTACCGTGGCATGGAAAAGCAAGGTATAAAAGTAAGAGGCTAGCTCAACGGCTACTCATATAAAGGCGACTTAGGTCGCCTTTTTTATTGCCTATTTTTTACCACAGCTATTCGCTACCAATAAATGCATAGGTTACAATAGCGCCATTAAAGTTACTCTCGTTGGCAAATAAATAGCATGATCAATCAAGACACAATTGCAGCACAAGCGACCGCTCCTGGGCGTGGTGGCGTAGGTATAATTCGGGTTTCTGGCAGCCTTGCTAAAAGCGTGGCCGAAAAAATAATAGGTAAAGTACCTAAGCTTCGCTATGCCGACTACGTTCCTTTTAAAAGTTTAAGCGGCGAGCAACTCGACCAAGGCATCGCTATTTATTTTGCAGGGCCAAATTCATTTACCGGCGAAGACGTACTTGAACTGCAAGGTCACGGCGGCCCTGTTGTACTCGACATGCTATTAAAAGAAATTAGCCAAATAGAAGGCGTTCGCTTAGCTAAGCCTGGTGAGTTTTCTGAGCGCGCCTTTATGAACGACAAGCTTGATTTAACCCAAGCAGAGGCTATTAGCGATTTAATTAATGCAACCTCAGAGCAAGCAGCTAAAAGCGCCCTACAGTCGCTACAAGGTGAGTTTTCTAAACACATTGAAACCCTAGTAGAAAAAGTTATTCATTTACGTATGTATGTAGAGGCAGCCATTGACTTCCCTGATGAGGAAATTGATTTTTTATCCGATGGCAAAGTATCGGGCGATTTAGATGCCATTATCAGTCAATTACACACAGTAACGAGCCAAGCTAAGCAAGGCAGTATTATGCGCGAAGGTATGCGCGTTGTTATCGCAGGGCGCCCTAATGCGGGTAAATCAAGCCTACTTAATGCCCTAGCAGGACGCGAAGCCGCTATAGTAACCGAAATAGCCGGTACTACTCGCGACGTACTACGTGAGCACATTCATATTGATGGCATGCCACTGCATATTATCGATACCGCAGGCCTACGTGAAAGCCCTGACCGCGTTGAACAAATAGGTATAGAGCGCGCGTGGGATGAAATAAACCAAGCTGATCGCGTGTTGTTTATGCTTGATGGCACCGACACCACCGATACCGACCCACACGCAATTTGGCCTGAGTTTATGGCAAAATTACCGCAAGGTATGGGTGTTACCGTTATCAGAAATAAAGCCGATTTATCGGGCGATGCAGTAGGTATGGATGAAAACCAACAATACCCAGTAATTAGTTTAAGCGCTAAAAATGCGCAAGGTATTGAGCTTGTACGCGACCACTTAAAAGCTTGTATTGGCTTTCAGGGCGCAACAGAAGGTGGATTTATGGCGCGTCGCCGCCATTTAGATGCACTTGAACATGCCGCCTATCACTTAGATACTGGTAAAACGCAGTTAGAAATGCACGTCGCCGGCGAAATATTAGCCGAAGAGCTACGCCTAACGCAGCAGTACTTAAACGAAATAACCGGTGAATTTACCTCAGACGACCTACTAGGCAAAATATTTAGCTCGTTCTGTATTGGTAAATAACTCGCTAAAGCAGCATAAAATAACACTTACTTTAGGGCACATTAGTGCCCTTTTTTATGCCCGGTATAAAAATTTAAAAAGCTAAAATGGGGCTAAAATTAAATAAAAACGCGCCTGATTTTATCGTATACAACTCACCAGTTTAATCTCTCACAGTATAAAAACACACCACGTTAAGCGCGTAATTGGCGCTCTACATAGCTTAAAAAAGTACCAATATGCCGCTAAAAAGTATCCTTAAGTAGATCGTTTTAACTACGGTTTGTGAATTTATAAGCAAAAGTAACCGGTACTATTAAGGCAACTCCCACGTTTTTAATTGATCCACCAGCAAAACTCCTCGCTGAACTTGAAAAATAATAAGACTAATTAAAAAAGGTTATCCACAATCGCCTACTTTATGGCTAATAAAACAAAAATAGCGGCATATTTATAAGCTTAAACCATCACGATCTATAAAAAAGCGTGGTTTATTACACTTATTTTCACTTTTTTAGGGCAGATCCGCTTAATCGGATCGTTTTTAAAAATTATTTTTGATCGCCTTTTTAAGTTATCAACAAGATTACTATCCACATTATGATCAACAACAGCTTAGCTATATAAAAACGTGGGCTGGTGGCCTCACTTATAATAAAAAATCAATGACTTAGCTATATTTAGTTCTACAAAACATACTAGTTAAGCAGAGCTTTCCCCAACCTTATCAACAACTTGATCAGAAGATTACATTTAAATAGTTTTTGTTAATTCATTTATATTCAGTAACTTATATAAGCAATTACAACAAAGAGCAAAAACAACTCAAAAATAGTTATACAAAATTACAAAGGTTTCCTTTACTGCAAGCCTAACTCAGTTATCATAGCGGGCAAATAAGTAAAGTGTGATCAGTTTAAATATGAGTTCTGTAAATATAATCGTTGGTAGTCAAATGGGATCTGCAGAATATGTAGCAGAGCAACTATGTGATGAGTTAAATAACCAAGGTATAAGTGCTGAACTACATGATCAACCTAATTTATCTGATATTGATCAACACAATACAATCTGGCTTATATGCACATCGACCTATGGCGCGGGCGATTACCCCGACAACCTTTTACCATTTATTGAGCAGCTAAATCAGCAAAGTGACTTATCTGCAATTAAATATTCAGTCATTGGTTTAGGCGATACCAGCTACGACACCTATAACCTTGCTGGGCGTAATATAAATAGTTTAATGGCAAGCCTTGGCGCAACATGCATAGCGCCAAGGCTTGAATTAAATATTCTTGATGAGGCATTACCCGAAGATACCGCCCTAGAGTGGTTAGATTCGTGGATAGAGAAAACACAATTAAAGTAATGTGATCGAATAAAATGCATAAACAAAGTTACCCACAATTTACTAATAATTTAATAGCTTTTGTGGATAACCGCTGATCAAACTGCGTTTTTAAGCATGCTTATCCATGGGATAAGATCCAATTGATATTGGGCTGTGTATAAACCCCCTTTTTGATCAGAGCTTATTTGCCTGATGATCCGATCATATTAACACCTTTAGATCTGATCTAATTTTATGTTTTAAATGAATAAATAGAGCTTATCAACAGAAAACCCGATCACTAGTAGTAATAGTATTAAAAGATCTCTTTAAAAGATCCTTTATATTATAAGTGATCAGTGACTTAGATCTTGCCCACTGTTTAATCATTTATCTTCTGCTAATTTCTAGGTAGAATACGCTCCCTTTTGAAGTTTACTGGTTTGATTAAGTAGGATCCCATTAATGATTTTTCACGAAAAGTTTGACGTTATCGTAGTAGGTGGTGGACATGCAGGCACTGAAGCCTCATTGGCTGCTGCACGTATGGGGATGAATACCCTGCTGCTAACTCATAATATGGATACACTTGGTCAAATGTCTTGCAACCCTGCAATTGGTGGTATAGGCAAAGGCCATTTGGTTAAAGAAATTGATGCGCTAGGCGGTGCTATGGCACAAGCTATTGATAAAGGCGGTATTCAATTTCGTACCTTAAATTCTTCAAAGGGACCTGCTGTTCGTGCAACTCGAGCACAAGCTGATCGCGCTTTGTACAAAGCTGCAATTCAAAACACATTACAAAACCAAGAAAACCTAAAAATATTCCAACAATCGTGTGATGATCTTATCGTTGAGAACGACAAAGTTGTTGGCGTAGTAACCCAAATGGGATTACGTTTTAGCGCACCTAGTGTTGTATTAACCGTAGGTACTTTCTTAGGTGGCCAAATACATATTGGTTTAGAGAATTTTAAAGGTGGTCGTGCAGGCGATCCCCCTTCAATTGCACTTGCTGATCGTTTACGTGAATTACCTTTTAGAGTAGACCGTTTAAAAACCGGTACTCCACCACGTATTGATGCCCGTACAGTTGATTTTAGCAAGATGCAAGAACAACCAGGTGATGCGCCTACACCGGTATTTTCGTTTATCGGTAAACAAAGCGATCACCCACAGCAAATACCGTGTTATATCACCTACACAAACGAAAAAACCCATGAGGTTATTCGTAACAATTTACATCGCTCGCCTATGTACTCTGGCGTAATTGAAGGTATAGGACCACGTTACTGCCCTTCAATAGAAGATAAAATTGTGCGCTTTGCTGATAAAGACAAGCACCAAATATTTGTAGAGCCTGAAGGTTTAACATCGTACGAGCTTTACCCTAACGGTATTTCAACCAGCTTACCTTTTGATGTGCAGTTACAAATTGTGCAATCGATAGATGGTTTTGAAAACGCACATATTTGTCGCCCTGGTTATGCTATTGAATATGATTTCTTTGACCCACGTGATTTAAAACAGTCATTAGAAACCAAGTTTATAGACGGGTTATTTTTTGCAGGCCAAATAAATGGTACTACTGGTTACGAAGAAGCCGGTGCACAAGGTTTAATAGCCGGCATGAACGCCGCTTTACAAGTGCAAGGCAAAGATGCATGGACTCCACGTCGTGATGAAGCGTATGTGGGCGTACTAATAGATGACTTAGCAACGCTTGGTACAAAAGAACCGTACCGTATGTTTACTAGCCGTGCGGAATACCGTTTATTATTGCGTGAAGATAACGCTGATATTCGCTTAACAGAAAAAGGCCGTGAACTTGGTTTAGTTAACGATGAGCGCTGGCAGGCATTTAACGAAAAAATGGAAGTGATCGAAAAAGAGAAACAGCGTATTAAAGAAACCTGGATCCACAAAGATCATGCTGTGGTTGATCAAGTAAACGCCTTATTAAAAACACCGCTTACTCGTGAAGCAAGTTTAGAGGATCTACTTCGTCGTCCAGAAATTCGTTACGACGATTTAATGGCTATTGATGGGCTTGGATCTGAGTTCACAAACCAAGCTGCACTTGAACAAGTTGAGATCCATACTAAATACGCAGGCTACATTGCGCGCCAGCAAGATGAGATCAATAAACAGCTTCGTCATGAAGAAACCATTTTGCCTAAAGAGTTCGATTACTCAACGGTATCGGGTTTATCAAACGAGGTAGTTGCTAAGCTAACGGATGCGCGTCCAGACACTATTGGCCAAGCTTCTCGTATTTCTGGTATCACCCCAGCGGCGATTTCGCTATTATTAGTGTATCTGAAGAAGCAAGGCTTATTACGCAAAACTGCGTAATGGTAAAGGTAAACTGTGTTACAGCAACAATTAACAACATTGTTAGCGCAAACTGATATTGCGCTAACTGAAAAACAACAACAGCAATTAGTTAAATACGTTGAGTTACTAAACAAATGGAACAAAGCGTATAATTTAACGTCTGTACGCTTACCAGAAGAAATGATGATTAAGCACATTATGGATAGCTTAGTTGTTGCACCTCATTTACCCGGTCATCATTATATTGATGTAGGCACAGGTCCTGGCTTACCAGGTATTGTATTAGCTATTGCACTACCTGATACGCAATTTGTATTGCTTGATAGCTTAGGCAAACGTGTTCGCTTTTTAATGCAAGTTAAACACGAGCTCGGGCTAAATAATGTCACCCCTGTGCAGTCAAGAGTTGAAGAATATCAACCAAGTGTTAAATTAGATGGCGTACTAAGTCGTGCGTTTGCTTCACTGCAAGATATGGTTGATTGGTGTTCACACTTAATTGATCACTCAGGCAAATTTATAGCGCTTAAAGGTGTGTTTCCTAGTGAAGAGCTAGAGTCGCTACCTGAGGGTGTAAAATTTGAAGATAAAATCTCGCTAGTAGTGCCTGAGCTTGATGCACAACGACATTTAATTATTCTTTCTAAAGACTAGGGATCAGAGACATAGTGGCAAAAGTCATCGCATTAGCAAATCAAAAAGGCGGCGTTGGTAAAACAACAACGGCTGTTAATCTCGCTGCATCTATGGCTGCAACGAAGCGTAAAGTGCTGTTAATAGATCTCGACCCCCAAGGCAACGCTACGATGGGTAGCGGTGTAGACAAATATGGCGATGTCGCCACCATTTACGATTTACTCATTGAAGAAAAACCAATGGATGAGGTGATAATCACTGAAACCTCGGGTGAGTATCATATGATAGCGGCCAACGGCGATGTAACCGCAGCCGAAGTAAAGTTAATGGAATTGTTTGCACGCGAAGTACGCCTTCGTAATGCGCTTGAAAAAATACAAGATAAATACGAATTTATTTTTATCGACTGCCCGCCTTCACTAAATATGTTAACAGTAAACGCCATGGCTGCTGCTGATTCTATTTTAGTACCTATGCAATGTGAATATTATGCGCTTGAAGGGTTAACCGCATTAATGGACACTATTACGCAACTTGCAAAGTTAGTTAACCCTAACTTACAAATTGAAGGCATTCTTCGTACTATGTACGATCCGCGCAATCGATTAGCAAATGATGTATCAGAACAATTAAAACAACATTTTGGCGATAAAGTATACCGCACCGTGATCCCACGTAATGTGCGTCTTGCCGAGGCACCTAGTTTTGGTGCACCAGCAATGTACTACGACCGCGCATCAAGTGGCGCAAAAGCCTACTTAGCACTTGCGGGCGAAATGCTACGCAGAAAAGAAAAAACAGCGCCGGTAGTCGCCTAACTTTAAGGTAAAAAAATAACATGTCTGCTAAAAAACGAGGTTTAGGCCGAGGACTCGATGCCCTTTTAAGTTCATCAAAACCAGCGCCGAGCTCAAGCAAGGAACAAGACACAGTAAATGTGACTGAAGCTGTACAAACTGCAGCACAGCCCGTTGCGAATGAGTTGCAAAAGCTGCCTATTGAGTTTTTACACTCAGGAAAATACCAGCCTCGTAAAGATATGTCTGAAGAAGCGCTTGAGGAGTTAGCAAGCTCTATCCGCTCTCAAGGCATTATTCAGCCAATTGTGGTGCGCCCTGTTGCAGAAAATAGCTTTGAAATAATTGCCGGTGAGCGCCGTTGGCGTGCTGCACAAATAGCAAAGCTTGAAAGCGTACCTTGTATTGTAAAAGATGTGCCAGATGAAGCCGCCGTTGCTATTGCGCTGATAGAAAATATTCAGCGTGAAGATTTAAACGCAATGGAAGAAGCTATCGCTTTAAACAGATTATTGAATGAATTTGAATTAACGCACCAGCAAGTTGCCGATGCGGTGGGTAAATCGCGCACTACCGTGACCAATTTACTACGATTAAACAATTTAAATAGTGATGTTAAAATTCTGTTAGAGCATGGCGACATAGAAATGGGCCACGCACGCTGTTTATTAGCACTTGAAGGTGAAGCACAATCTGACGCTGCAAGATTAGCCGTAGCTAAAGCGCTAACTGTTCGCGAAACCGAAAAGTTAGTACGCTCAATTTTAGAGCCGGTTGCTGCTAAAGAAGCACCAGAAAAAGACCCAGATGTTAAGCGTTTAGAGCAAAAATTAGCCGACAACTTAGGGGCTAAAGTAGAAATAAATTATAACGCGAAAGGCAAAGGTAAGTTGGTTATTTCTTACACCAATTTAGATGAGCTTGATGGCATTTTAAATCGTATAAATCACAGCAATACCGACCATTAAAATTTTACATGTCCGATAAGAGACATTTGTAGCTATTTTGTGTTACAAAGCGTCTACTCAAGTTGCAAAACTGGTAGGATTAAGTATAATTTCGCCAGTTTTCACACCCTAACAATTAGAACGCCATAAAGGTTAACTAAACGTGACTAATAAGTTAGCAAGACCTTATAGGCTTGCCGCATTTAAATTAATTTGTCTTCAGGGTATCGTAGCACTTGTAGCTGCAGTAATTATTTTTGTTGGTTGGGGAGTAAACGCCAGCGTATCAGCACTTGCCGGTAGCAGCGTAGCAATACTTCCCCACCTAGTATTTGCGCTTTATGCATTCAGATATATGGGTGCAAGCAAAGCAAATCAAGCGTATACCTCGTTAAAACGCGGTAACGGATTAAAATTTATGCTAACAATCGTATTGTTTGCACTGATACTCAAGTCAACCACGGTCGTTTTAGTGCCGTTTTTTTGTGTTTACGTATTTGTGCTCTTTACTGGATTGTTTGCACCCGTTTTTTTTAAACATTAACTTTTGGGATATAACATGGCTGCAGAAGAAGTTACTATATCAAGCCATATCCAGCATCACTTAACAAACGCTAAGATGTGTATGACCGACTCAGGTCTTGCCTTCAACAAAGCGTGTGCAGACAGTGGTTTCTGGACATGGAATATAGATACCCTCGCATGGTCAATCGGACTTGGTCTATTATTTTTATGGACCTTCCGAAGCGCCGCAAAGAAAGCTCACACCGGAGTACCGGGTAAATTTCAATGTTTTATTGAAATGATTGTTGAGTTCGTTGGTGACAACGTACGTGACACTTACCACGGTAAAAGCAAATTAATTGCTCCATTAGCCTTAACAATTTTTGTTTGGGTGTTCTTAATGAACTTAATGGATTTAATCCCAGTTGATTTCTTACCTGCACTTGCTGGTTTTGTTGGTGAACAAGCCTTTGGCATGGACTCACACGACGTTTACATGAAAATTGTACCTACCACAGACATAAACTTAACCGCTGCGTTAGCACTGGGTGTGTTTATTCTGATGATTGGTTACTCTATTAAAATTAAAGGGGTTGGTGGCTTCATTAAAGAGCTTACACTTCACCCGTTTAGCTCTAATAGCAAAGTGGCTATGATTTTCTTAATTCCTTGTAATTTATTACTAGAAACAATCGCTCTAGTGTCTAAGCCTTTCTCGTTAGCACTGCGTTTATTCGGTAACTTATACGCTGGTGAATTGATATTCATACTTATCGGCGCAGTTGGTTTAATGCAACTTCCGTTGCACTTTGTTTGGGCTGTATTCCATATCTTAGTAATCGTGTTACAAGCATTCGTATTTATGATGCTAACCATTGTTTACCTAAGCATGGCAAGTTCAGACAATCACTAATTTATACACTTTTTATATTTAACTTTAACAATTGAAACTTTGGAGAAAAAAATGGAACTAATGATCGGTCTTAAGTACATCGCAGTTGCTTTACTTATCGGCTTCGGTGCAATCGGTACTGCTATCGGCTTCGGTAACATGGGTGGTAAATTCCTAGAAGCATGTGCGCGTCAGCCTGAACTTGCACCTTCATTACAAGTTAAGATGTTCATCCTAGCTGGTCTAATCGATGCGGTAGCAATGATCGGTGTTGGTATCGCAATGGTAATCCTGTTCGTACTTTAATTTTATTTTTTGAACAGCTTACTATTTTAAGGAGGAGCGGTCGTGAACATAACAGCCACTCTTATCGGTGAATTAATTGCGTTTACGGTGTTTGTACTATTTTGTATGAAATATGTATGGCCACCACTTAATGATGCAATTGAGTCTCGCCAGAAGAAAATTGAAGATGGTTTAGCTGCCTCTGATAGAGCCGAAAAAGACTTAGAACTTGCGCAACAAAAAGCTGCAGAACAGCTTAAAGATGCAAAAGCTCAAGCGGCTGATATCATTGAACAAGCTAAAAAGCGTGCCGTGCTTATTGTTGACGAAGAAACTGTTCGTGGACAAGAAGAGCGTGAAAAAATTATTGCTCAAGGGCACTCTGAAATTGAATCAGAGCGTAACCGTGTAACAGAAGAGCTACGTAAGCAAGTAGCGACTCTGGCAGTGGTTGGCGCTGAAAGAATTTTAGAGCGTGAAATCAATCAAGCCGCACATAGTGACATCGTTGAAAAACTTGTCGCTGAGCTGTAATTAGGAGGGTATGAGCATGTCTGAATTGACTACTATCGCTCGCCCATACGCTAAAGCGGCTTTTGAACTTGCCGTTGAAAAAGGCACGATTGAAAGCTGGAATGACATGTTGTTTTTTGCAGGCGAAGTTGCCAGCAATGAACAAGCATCAGCCATTCTAGCTGGATTGCCTACTGCTACTGCACAAGCTGAGTTATTTATTAACTTATGTGCTGAGCAGCTCAACGAACAAGGTCAGAACCTAGTTAAGGTGATGGCTGAAAATGGACGTTTGATTGCACTGCCAGAGGTTGCTCAGTTATTCGCTGCGTTTAAAGCAGAGTATGACAAAGAAATCGACGTAGATGTGATTTCGGCAACCCCTCTTGCTGCAGCGCAGCAAGAGTCATTGGTAGCGACACTTGAAAAACGTTTCGCACGCAAAGTTAAGCTGAATTGTAGTGAAGACGCTGCAGTTGTTGGCGGCCTTATTATTAAGGCGGGTGACACTGTAATCGACGGCTCAGTACGCGGTAAATTAAACCGCTTAGCCACAACACTACAATCGTAATTGGGAAAAAGAGCATGCAACTTAATTCCACTGAAATTTCAGATCTGATCAAACAACGTATTGAGCAGTTCGAAGTTGTAAGTGAAGCTCGTAACGAAGGTACTATCGTATCTGTTACTGACGGTATCATCCGCATCCACGGTCTAGCTGACTGTATGCAAGGTGAGATGATTGAGCTTCCAGGCAACCGTTATGCTATCGCACTAAACCTTGAGCGTGACTCAATTGGTGCAGTAGTTATGGGTCCTTACGCTGACCTTACTGAAGGCGTAAAAGTATACACAACTGGTCGTATCTTAGAAGTTCCTGTTGGTGCTGGCTTACTTGGTCGTGTTGTAAACACACTAGGTGCTCCTATCGACGGTAAAGGCGCTTTAGATAACGACGGTTTTGAACCTGTAGAAAAAATTGCACCAGGTGTAATCGAGCGTCAATCTGTAGATGAGCCAGTTCAAACTGGTTACAAATCTATTGATGCGATGATTCCAGTTGGTCGTGGTCAGCGTGAGCTTGTAATCGGTGACCGCCAAACAGGTAAAACTGCACTAGCAATCGATGCAATCATCAACCAAAAGAACACAGGCGTTAAGTGTGTGTACGTAGCGGTTGGCCAAAAAGCATCTACTATTGCTAACGTAGTACGTAAATTAGAAGAGCACGGTGCACTTGCAAATACTATCGTAGTTGTAGCATCTGCTTCTGAGTCTGCGGCACTTCAGTACTTAGCACCGTTCTCGGGCTGTACTATGGGTGAATACTTCCGTGACCGTGGTGAAAACGCATTAATCGTATATGATGATTTATCTAAGCAAGCTGTTGCTTACCGTCAAATCTCATTACTACTTAAGCGTCCACCAGGTCGTGAAGCATACCCTGGTGACGTATTCTACCTTCACTCGCGTCTTTTAGAGCGTGCATCGCGTGTAAACGCTGATTACGTTGAAAAGTTCACTAACGGTGAAGTGAAAGGACAAACTGGTTCATTGACGGCATTGCCAATCATTGAAACTCAAGGCGGCGACGTTTCTGCGTTCGTACCGACAAACGTTATCTCTATCACCGATGGTCAGATCTTCTTAGAAACTGACTTATTCAACTCAGGTATCCGTCCGGCAGTAAATGCTGGTATCTCGGTATCGCGTGTTGGTGGTGCTGCACAAACTAAAATCGTTAAGAAACTAGGTGGCGGTATCCGTCTAGCCCTAGCTCAGTACCGTGAATTAGCTGCGTTCTCGCAGTTCGCGTCTGACCTTGATGATGCAACTCGTGCTCAACTTGAGCATGGTGAGCGTGTAACAGAGCTAATGAAGCAGAAACAGTACGCACCAATGTCTGTTGCTGAAATGTCTTTGTCGTTATTTGCAGCTGAGAAAGGTTATCTTAAAGATATCGAAATCTCTAAAATTATGGATTTCGAAGCAGCTTTACTTTCTTATGCAAGTAGCACATACGCAGAGCTTGTGGCTCAAATCAATGAAACTGGTAACTACAACGCCGAGATCGAAGCGCAGCTTAAAGAACTTCTTGAGAAGTTCAAGTCTACGCAAACTTGGTAATTTAGTTATTAATGGTGCGCTTTAGTTTACTAAAGCACACCTTGATTCGGAGAGAGAGTCATGGCCAGCGGAAAAGAGATTAAAAGCAAGATCGGGAGTATTAAAAATACTCAAAAGATCACTAGCGCAATGGAAATGGTTGCTGCGTCTAAAATGAAAAAGGCGCAAGAACGAGTGGCTTCAAGCCGTCCATACGCTGACAAATTACGCAAAGTAATTGGTCGTGTTGCTCAAGCAAATCTTGATTTTACTCACCCGTTCTTAGAAGAACGTGAAGTAAAACGAGTTGGTTATATTGTTATCTCTACAGACCGTGGTCTATGTGGCGGCTTAAACTCAAATGAGTTTAAAAAAGTTGCATTAGACATTAAAGCGTGGAAAGAAAAAGGTGTGGACGCTGAGTTTGCAACTTTAGGTAGCAAAGCTGCTAGCTTCTTTCAACGTTTTGGCGGTCAAGTGCTTGCTAAAAAAGCAGGCCTTGGAGATAAGCCTTCAGTACAAGACGTAATTGGTCCTGTAAAAATTATGCTAGATGCATTCTCAGAAGGTAAAATTGACCGTTTATTCCTGGTATATAACAACTTCGTTAATACCATGAAGCAAGAACCAACAATTGACCAGTTACTCCCTTTGCCAAAAGCTGAAGAAGAAGTATCTGCCCACACATGGGACTACTTATACGAGCCAGGCCCAGACGCTATATTAGAGTCTTTGCTTGTACGCTTTGTTGAGTCTCAGGTATACCAAGGTGTGGTTGAGAACGCTGCCTCTGAACAGGCTGCCCGTATGGTTGCAATGAAAGCTGCAACAGATAATGCCGGCGACCTTATGGATGAGTTACAGCTTGTTTATAACAAGGCCCGCCAAGCGGCAATCACACAAGAAATTAGTGAGATTGTTTCTGGTTCAGCCGCAGTTTAATGCTTCAGGCAAAGATTAACGAGAGGAATAGACATGAGTTTAGGTAAGGTCGTCCAAATTATCGGTGCCGTTGTGGATATTGAGTTTTCTCAAGACAACGTGCCAGCCGTATATGACGCGCTAAAAGTAACAGATGGCGATTTAGCTGGTTTGACTTTAGAAGTTCAACAACAGCTAGGTGGCGGTGTTGTTCGTACTATCGCACTAGGTACTACTGACGGTTTACGTCGTGGCGCAGCGGTAGAAAATACAGGTGAAGCGATTCAAGTTCCAGTTGGTAAAGCAACGCTTGGTCGTATCATGAACGTACTTGGTGAGCCAATCGATGAAGCTGGCCCAATCGGCGAAGAAGACCGTATGTCTATTCACCGTGCAGCGCCTTCATACGAAGAGCAATCAAGTTCAGTAGAACTTTTAGAAACTGGTATCAAGGTAATCGACCTTGTATGTCCATTTGCTAAAGGTGGTAAAGTTGGTTTATTCGGTGGTGCCGGTGTAGGTAAAACCGTAAACATGATGGAACTTATCCGTAACATCGCAATCGAGCACAGCGGCTACTCAGTATTCGCAGGTGTTGGTGAGCGTACTCGTGAGGGTAACGATTTCTACCATGAGATGAACGATTCAAACGTACTTGATAAAGTATCGCTTGTATATGGTCAGATGAACGAGCCTCCTGGTAACCGTTTACGCGTAGCGTTAACTGGTCTTACTATGGCTGAGAAGTTCCGTGACGAAGGTCGCGATGTACTTTTCTTCGTAGATAACATCTACCGTTACACGCTTGCTGGTACAGAAGTATCTGCACTTCTTGGTCGTATGCCATCAGCGGTAGGTTACCAGCCTACACTTGCTGAAGAAATGGGTGTACTTCAAGAGCGTATCGCTTCAACGAAGACAGGTTCAATTACATCAATCCAAGCGGTATACGTACCTGCGGATGATTTAACGGATCCATCTCCAGCAACTACCTTTGCTCACTTAGATGCAACAGTAGTACTTTCACGTGATATCGCATCACTTGGTATCTACCCAGCGGTAGACCCACTTGATTCATCTTCACGTCAACTTGACCCATTAGTAATTGGTCAAGAGCACTACGATACAGCACGTGGCGTTCAAACAGTTCTTCAGCGTTACAAAGAACTTAAAGACATCATTGCTATCCTAGGTATGGACGAGCTTTCTGACGAAGATAAGCAACTTGTATCTCGTGCACGTAAAATCCAGCGTTTCCTATCTCAGCCATTCTTCGTGGCAGAGGTATTTACAGGTGCGCCAGGTAAATACGTTTCACTAAAAGACACAATTGCTGGCTTTAAAGGCATTCTAAGCGGTGAATTTGATGACCTTCCAGAGCAAGCGTTCTACATGGTTGGCTCTATCGAAGAAGCTCAAGAAAAAGCTAAAAGCATGTAATTAGGAGGGTAGTATGGCAGCTATGACTGTACATCTTGACGTAGTAAGCGCAGAGCAGAGCTTGTTCTCTGGTCTAGTTGAATCGATTCAAGTATCTGGTAGTGAAGGTGAGCTTGGTGTTAATGCCGGTCACGCCCCACTACTAACTGCCCTTAAACCTGGTATGGTACGTTTAGTTAAGCAACATGGTGAAGAAGAACTGATCTATATTGCTGGCGGTACACTAGAAGTTCAACCGAACATAGTAACCGTACTTGCTGATACAGCTGTTCGTGGTGAAGACCTAGACGAGCAAGCCGCAGAGCAAGCTAAGCGTGACGCAGAAAGCCAAATGGCTAATGCGTCAGCTGCTGAATTTGATTATCAAAAAGCAGCTATGCAACTAGCAGAAGCTATTGCACAACTTCGCGTAATTCAGCAATTACGTAAAAAGTAAGCCTATCCGGTTTTTAAAAGCCCACGTTATGTGGGCTTTTTTGTGCCTGTAATTTGGCTTTACACTTATATCGGTTAGCAAAGCTGGTTACAATAAGTGTAATTATTATGAATAGTTTGTTTATCATAGATTCAGTCATTATTTTTTATAATACGGCTGAGTATGTATACATGGAGTGACATGCGTAATCTAGTTAAGCTACTTTCATTAACTCCTCACTAAAACAACGGAAAAAGGAAATTGTTTTAATGGCTCTAACAACAGTAATTCTTGCTGCGGGTAAAGGTACTCGTATGCGCTCTGCTCTACCTAAAGTTCTGCACAACGTTGCAGGTAAACCAATGGTGCAGCATGTTATAGATAACGCAAAGGCACTTGGTGCAACCACCACTAACTTAGTTTACGGGCACGGCGGCGAACTATTACAACAACAACTTGCCGATAACGACGTAAACTGGGTACTGCAAGCAGAACAACTTGGTACTGGCCACGCAGTAGCACAAGCAAACCCTCATATTAATGATGACGACACTGTACTTGTTTTATACGGCGATGTACCTCTTACAAAGCAATCAACACTTGAGCGCTTACTAGCTGCAACACCTAAAAATGGTTTGGCGGTATTAACAGTTAATTTGGTTAACCCAAATGGCTATGGCCGTATGCTACGAGAAGATGGCAAGCTTGTAGGTATTATTGAGCAAAAAGATGCAAGCGCTGAGCAGCTACTTATCAGCGAAGTAAACACCGGCATTATGGCGGTTAACGGCAAGCTTTTAAAAACATGGTTAGGCAATCTATCTAACAATAATGCGCAGGGTGAATACTACCTTACAGATATTGTTGCTATGGCGCACAGTGAAGGTGTAGAAATCACCTCAGCACAGCCCGATCATGCAATGGAAGTTGAAGGCGCAAACAACCGCGTACAACTTGCAGGCCTAGAGCGTGCTTATCAAGCATGGCAAGCAGAAGAGTTAATGTTAAATGGTGCCACCCTAGCCGACCCTGCTCGTATTGATGTACGTGGCAATGTTAAAACAGGCGAAGACGTATTAATTGATATAAACGTTATTTTTGAAGGTAATGTAACCCTAGGCAATAACGTACAAATTGGCCCTAACTGCGTACTTAAAAACTGTACTATAGGCGATAACGTTGTAATAAAAGCGAATACCCTAATTGAAGATGCAAGCGTAGCGGCTAAATGTACGCTAGGCCCATATGCTCGCCTGCGCCCTGGTGCGGTAATGGAAGAAGACTCGCACATTGGTAATTTTGTAGAGATGAAAAAAACCCGCTTAGGTAAAGGCTCTAAAGCAAACCACTTAAGTTACTTAGGCGATGCTGAAATTGGTGAAAAAGTGAATATAGGCGCTGGTACTATTACCTGTAACTACGATGGAGTTAATAAAGCAAAAACCATTATTGGTGATAACGCCTTTATTGGTTCTAACTCATCGCTTGTTGCCCCAGTACACATTGGTACAACAGCAACTGTAGGTGCAGGCTCTGTGATCACCAGTACCGTTGAAGATGAACAACTTGCAATAGCACGCTCTAAACAGCGTAATTTAACGGGCTGGAAACGCCCGGTTAAAAAATAGCAACGATCATTACTTATTAAATAATTACAGCGAGTTTAACACTCGCTTTTTTATTGCTTAAATTTTGACTATTATTTAAACTTATAGTTAACGGATTAAAAATTACACTCAAGGAAGTCTTATGTCTGCATATGCTCGTCGTGCTGTCGCCGAAAGGCAGCGCCAAAATCAAATCAAAAACATACTATCAGGTAATAATCACACGCTTATCCAAATGAACTCAGCAGAGTTTGTAGACTACATTATTTCTGTAAAGATGAAGCAAGGTAAATCTCGTTCAGAAGTGGTTGATTGGCTTGATGAGTTACTGGAAGAGCATAATTCACTATCAAGTAAATGGAAACGAATTAAAGATCAGTTAAAGACTGGAGGTGGACTCTATCCTTTATTTAATGATGTGAAGGCATTAGCCATTATAGCGGTTGCAATGCACCGCCAAGGTAATGTTTTCGGTAAGTTTAAAATTAAAGTTTATAATGGTTCCCCCGCTTTACCCCGGTATCAAAGCTCATTTAACGGGTACTCGTTATTTAGCAAGCAACCCCAAACTTTTTACTATCGGTGTCGGTAAATTAGAAGCTGCAAAAGCTATGAAGGGTGGGTTTGTGCTTACTCTAGTAATTTCAGTGACATTTCATGCTACAGACTATTTTTTAAACGATCAAAAAACATGGCATGACTTAGTAGCAGGTGTAGCCGTAGACATGGCTGTAGTTGGAGCTGCTATTGTGACTACTAGTACAATATTAGGTGTTGCATCATCAGCATCAGCAGGTTTAGCAACAATAATTGCTGGTACAGTATTAGTGCCCTTGTTGGTTGTTGTAGTCGTTGGGGTGGCTTTTTCAATTGCATTTTCGGATACCAGTGGTTATGTAAAAGTACTTTCTGAAGAGTTAAGAAATATTGAAAATAAGATACAAAGTGGTGTAGTTAAAATTAGGGCTGGAGCGCAGAAAATTAATAACGAATATAAAGAAAATCCAAATGAATTTTTACATGAGGTTTTTGGGGTTCCTATGTTTAAAAAAAATAGGTCTTATAACTTTTGAAGTTTTTAGAATGGAAAAAAGCAGATAAGAAGTTATCTTTTGCAAATATGAAGGAATTAGCATCTGTTTTTTTCTTGTTAATTATTAGTGGAGGACTGTGCTACAAAATAGCCTTAAACTTTTTTTCCGAAGTGGAAACTATATTTTTAGTTAGTCAGCCTCAATTTTTTATCAAAGAGCAGGCCACCATACTATTATCTTTTTTATTATTGCCTTGCTTATTTCTAACGTTTTTATCGACTTTACAGCGCTTTTTGGGGTTTGATATAAAGTTAACTTTAATTAATGCATTTAAAAGTGCAGTTGTAGGCTTAATTGTTTTATTAATTCTATCAATCCCGACGAATCTTGTTATAGAGTCTAATTTAAAAAGCAAAGGTTACACTTATTGTAGTTGGTATACTGAACCCTCAATTCGATCGCCTGATGTTTGGCTAAAAAACGATGAGTTATGCTTACAAGATGGCTCTGTCATAATCAGTGATCTAGCCGATTGGTTCGAGCAAAAAAACCAACAAGGTATTGAGCCTTCGGTTGATGAGCTAAAAGAGTTTATAAAAGAAACTCGAAATTAATAGCTTTTAGCTACAAAGCTGCTTTCATGGGTAATAAGCTACTCCTTAGCTGCAAGCGAGTTTTATAACTCGCTTTTTTATTGCCGAAAGCTAATCAAAATAAAAGTGCCATAGCTTTGTCATACCTGTGTGTTGTTATTTTGTTCAATACCACACGAAGGAAAATAACAATGTTAAAAAGGTCACTTATAGCACTTTCACTCATATCAATATTAACGGGTTGCTCACTAGATGGAGATGACGGCCAAGACGGCACGCAAGGTATCCAAGGGGAGCAAGGCACAGCGGGTCTAAATGGTACTAACGGCACTAATGCAAACTCTGCGTTAAATATAAGTTTAGTAGGCCGCGCTGTACTTAATGCCCAAAGCCCCGAAGGTGCAGCCGAAATAGTCGCTTATCAAGCATCTAAAAAGTGGATTTACGCCATTAACAGCTCTGGTGATGAAGCCGTTTTTAATATTATACCCGCCGACACCTTTGATACGGCGGCCCTTGTTCAAGATAACGAAGGGATAGTGAGTGCAACTAACCTAACATCAACCATTACCCTTACCTTAAACGACAACACCCCAGGCGATGCAAACAGCATAGCAATAGATGAAAACAACCAAATGCTAGCTGTGGCTATGGCTGCTAAAAATGTGGGCGAAGCGGGTCAAATTGCATTTTACGACATAAGCGGCGATACACCCGCATTCATAAAAAATGTACCAGCAGGCTTTTTACCAGACATGGTGACTTTTAACCACGACGGTACAAAAGTAGTTGTAGCCAATGAAGGTGAACCTAATGGCGATTACAGTATCGACCCAAAAGGCTCTGTAAGCATAATTAATATAGTAGAAGGTGTAGTAGCTGATACGGCAACTAATATTGACTTTACTACTTACAATAGTCAGCAAGCTGAACTTGAATCTGATGGATTTGTGTTTGCTAACCCTACAGGGCGTACTATCAACGGAAATGTAATAAATACGACAGTAGCTATGGATTTAGAGCCTGAGTACGTCAGCATTTCTAAAGATAACAAATATGCCTACGTATCAATTCAAGAAAATAACGGTCTCGCTATTATTAACCTAGAAGATAATAGCGTAGAGCTAAAATCGCTAGGCTTTAAAGACTGGTCAAATTTACAAATAGATGCATCAGATAAAGACGGCGGTGTTAATTTTAAATCGTACCCAGGGCTTTATGGTATGTATCAGCCAGATACAATTTCAAGCTTTAGCTGGAAAGGCGCAAACTTTATAGTATCGGCAAATGAAGGTGATGCACGCGAGTACTTCTTTGATGTAACAGATGAAGCAGACTGCGCAGCAAAGGGCGGTCTAGATTACGATGAAGATGATGGCTGTCTTGCCTATATAGATGAAAGCCGTGTTGAAGATTTAACGCTTGCAGCTAATTTTGACTACTTAAATAACGACGATGACGATATAGGCCGCTTGAAGGTAAGCACTGTAAAAGGTGATACGAATGACGACGGTCAATACGAATCGCTTTATGCCTATGGTGCACGCTCATTTACTATTTGGGACAGTAATGGGCTGGTGGTATTTGACTCAGGCGATGACATAGGTCGTATTACCGCATCGGTTCATGGTGAAGCCTTTAATAACAATGAAGATGAAAACGAAGGTGACACACGCTCAGATGATAAAGGCGCAGAACCCGAAGCGCTAACAATAGGTACGATAGACGAACGCACTTTTGCCTTTATAGGTCTTGAGCGCATGGGCGGGATTATGGTTTACGATATTACCAACCCTTACGATGTGCAATTTGAAGATTACTTTTATAACCGTGGTGTAATAGAAGGGGCAGATATAACCGGCGACCTTGCACCCGAAGGCATGGTGTTTGTACCTGCCGAACAAAGTGCGACAGGCGAGCCACTGCTTATAATCGGTAATGAGATCTCAGGTTCTATAGCTGTATGGCAAATTGCAGCAAATTAAAACCAACAAAGCAGTACAGCGATTACTAAATGTACTGCTTTTTCTAACGCGCAAATATTAGCTGTAAAATAGCGACTTAACATGCGCGTTTTTTAATCTAAAATCAGCCTGTAGGCCTTTATTTGTATGCGTTTCATACTAAATTCATTTATTTGTCAAAAAGCTGAAATAAAACATTGACCCCCGCTCGAATCTCCCTATAATGCGACCCCACTGAGACGGGAAACGCTGAAGCATAGCAAGGCACAACGGCTCAGAGAGTTAAGTAAAACTTCG